>NZ_JBSFWT010000003.1:0-197358 GCF_053594975.1 Streptomyces sp. NPDC002537 | reverse complement strand
TCTTGAAAATTCAGCCCGTCCGGCGTTTGAGGACAAGCGGCGCAGCCGCTTTGGGAGCCCGCCCCCTACGGGCGGTGGCGGTGGCGGCGGCGCACCGCCGCCACCCCCTCCGTCGTGACGTACAGCACCAACATCCCCACAGCACACAGCACAATCCAGTCCCCCATGCGCACATAAGGACTCGTCCCCCGCGCCAGCGGGACGTCGTAGACGACCGCCGCGCTGCTCCCCGTCCCCAGCCGGGAGCCGAGCCGCCGGCCCCGGGCGTCTGCCGCAGTGCTGATGCCCGTCAGCGTCGCGTGCACCATCGGCCGCCATGTCTCCGCGGCCCGGAGCGAGGCCAGTGACGCGTGCTGCTCCGGTGCCCAGCTGTGCTGGAAGGTGGAGGTCGAGGACTGGGCGACGAGCAGGGCGGCGCCGTCGCGGGCGAGTTGGCGGCTCATGTCGGGGAACGCCGTCTCGAAACAGACCAGCGGGCCGATCCGCAGGATGCCCTGCCGGGTGGGCACCCCCATCACCACTTGGCGGTCGCCCCGCATGCGGTCCTCGCCCGCCGCCTTGCCCACCGACGTCGCCCAGCCGAGGACCGACCGCGCGGGCACGTACTCCCCGAAGGGCACCAGCCGCATCTTGTCGTAGCGATCGCCTGTCGGTCCGTCAGGTCCGATGAGCACGGAGCTCTTGAAGATGCCGGGGCGGTCCGAGCGCCGTGCGTCCACGTTCACCAGCAGGTCCGCGCCGACCGAACGGGACAGCGCCGCCAGCCGCTTGCGCAGGTCGGCCCGCAGGTCCAGGTCCTGGCCCACGCTGCTCTCCCCCCACACCACCAAATCGGGGCGCTGCCCGGTGAGTTGCCGGGTGAGTTCCTCCTCGCGGTCGAAGCGCCGCTCCGGGCCGGGGACCACACCCGGCTGGACGACCGCGACCCGCGCGGTGCCCGCGCTCCCCGGCACCGGGGCCCACAGCCACACCGAGGCGACCGTCACCGCGCACACCAGCACCCCGACGACCCCGGCCACGCGCGTATGAGGAGCCCGGATCAGCAAGGTGACGGAGGTGTTGAGAGCCACCAGGAGGAAACTAACCAGCCAGATCCCGCCCACCGAAACGACCTTCAGGGCGGGTGCGACCTGCCATTGGCTCGCCCCGAACACCCCCCAGGGGCCTCCCAAATACTCCCAGGAACGGGCAAGTTCGACCATCAACCAGCCGGACGGTACGAGGACGAGGGCCGCCAGTGCCCGTCCCGGCCCAGGTGAGCCGCCCAACAACCGGTGAACCAGCAGGCCCCACGGGGCCCACAACACCCCCAGCAGCCCAGCCAGCACAAGAATGAAGATATGGAGGCTCGGTAGCAGCCAGTGATGGACGGCGAGGAGGAAGCCCGCGCCGCCGAGCCAGCCGTCGAGGGCCGCCCGGCGCGCGCTCGTGGCCGACCGGAGCAGCGCCAGCCACGGCACAAGGGCCACATAGGCAAGCCACCACCACGCGGGTGCCGGGAAAGCCAGCGCCGGCAGGGCGCCCACCAGGACCGTCACGGCGGCACGCGGCCACGGCCGGGAGAGGAGGGCGGCGCTCCGCCCGGCGGGTGGTGTCATCGCCATGCCGTACCTCCTGGCGGCTCGGTGGTCCACCGGCATCGGTGATCGTCGATCATTCATCCGCCCTATGTGTGAGCGAGATCCGGCCATCCCCAGGATCCTCGAACAGCAAAGCCCTTCGAGGAAAAAACCCTGACAACGGCGTGCAATATTCAACCGTTCCTACCCATCTGGAAAATGCTTTTGGCTTGATTCGATCGAAAACGATCCAACCCGAACCTTGCGTCCCGCGCTGGAAAGGTGTGAGCGGATATGCGCCACGGGTTATCCACGGTCCACCCTGGGCAGGTAACCGCGCAAAAGTGGACAGGAACGTTGTGAGTCGGCCTGGGGAGGCGGCATGACAGGCGTACGAGAGCGGATGACGGTCCAACCCTTGGAGGTCGTGCCCTTCTACTGCCCGATACCGCCGGCCGTGCACCCTCGCATCCGGGAGATCGACGAGGCCTCGGTGGAGTGGATGCTCGAACAGGAGCTTGATACCTCGCCCCATCAACGGCAACGTCTCGTCGGGTGCGACTTCGGCGGGCTGACCGCCAGGACCATGCCCTACGGCCAGGCGGACCCGCTGGCCCTGGTGGCGAAATTGCACTCCGTGCTGTTCTCGCTCGACGACGCCGTCTGCGACGAGTCGGGCGCGACCGCCCACGGCCTGGCCCATGCGACCTCGCGGATCATGCGGGTCCTGGAGGCCCCCACCCCGGAGTGGCCGGATGACACGCCCCACGCGTCGGCACTGCGCGCCATCCGCCTGGAGCTCGTTCAACACGCCACGCCGCGCCAGCTGCGGCACTGGGTGGAAGGCATGCGCACCTACCTGTCCGGCCTGGTGTGGGAGGCGGCCTGTCGCCGGGACCGTGGGCTGCCCTCCGTCAACGACTACTCCGCGATGTGGATGCGCGCCATCGGCATGGCACCGTCCACGGCGCTGATGGACATCGCGGGGGGCTACGAGCTCCACGACCACGACCTGGACCGGCCCGAGGTCCGGGCCCTCACCGAGATGACCTGGACCCTCGTGGCCTGGGACAACGACTTCTACTCACGGAACAAGGAGATCCAGCGGGCGGGTGACAACCTCAACCTGATCGACGTGCTCGCCCAGGAGCGGGACTGCGAGCCCGCCCGCGCCCAGGAGGAGGCCGTGGCGATGCGGGACCGCGTCATGACCCTCTTCCTGCGGTTACGCGAACAGCTGTGGACCCGGGCCGGAGTGGAGCTGCGCTGCTATCTGGTGGCGCTCGGGCACTTCGTCCGGGGGCACCTCGACTGGGCCTCGGCGTGCGCCCGTTACGCCGACCCGTACGGCGCGGCCGTCGCCCAATGGTGGAAGTCGACACCATCGGACGACAGCCTGGCACCGCTGCCCGTCCCCTCCATCGCCTGGTGGTGGGACCAGCTGGAGAACAGCCCCTATCCGCGCCGCAGCCAGGCCCGGAGCGACCGCCACCACGCCCGCCGGGGTGCCGGGGCATGGGCCGGGGGAGCAGGTGTGGCCACCGGCTGCGCCGGCTGAGCGACCCGGTCCGGCTCGGCCGGACCGGGTTCCGCGGCAGCCTCCGGCAGCGGCGGCTGATGAGGCGTGAACTTCGCCGGAAGGGCCAGAAGATGACGTGACATCAGGGCGGAGGAGTACTTCAGCTCGGACTCCTCCACCGCCATCGTGAGGTCGGGCAGTCGCAGGAGCAGGGCGTCGATGCCCGTGTCCGCGATCGCCCGGCCGACGTCCTGGCCCGGACACTCGTGCTGGCCCCCGCTGAAGGCCAGGTGCGAGCGGTTGCCGTGAATGGGGATGTCCGGATCGGGGCGGACCACCGTGTCCATGTTGGCGGCCGCCAGCCCCAGCACCAGGGCGTCCCCCTCCTTGATGTGCTGCCCGGCGAGCTCGGTGTCCTGCGTCGCCCAGCGGCCCAGGATGGTGATGAACGGCGGCTCGTCCCACAGCACTTGCTCGACGGCGTCCGGCAGCGTCATATGGCCGCCCGCGAGCGAGGCCCGGAAACGGACGTCGGTGAGCACCATCTTCAGGGTGTTCGCGATGAGGTTCGCGGTGGTCTCGTACGCCGCGATCAGCACCAGCCGAAGATGCTGCTGCACCTCGTCGTCCGTGAGTCCGGCGGGGTGCTCCAGCAGCCAGCTGGTGAAGTCGGCGCCCGGCTCCACATGCTTGCGCGCCACCAGCTTGCGGAGGGTCTCCTGCACATACGCGTTGCTCTCGACCGCCGTCGCGGACCCCTTGATCATGTCCCGGGCGGCATTGACCAGCTGGGGGCCGTACGCCTCCGGCATGCCGAGCAGCTGGGTCATCGCCATCATCGGCAGCTGCTCGGCGAACTGATGGACGAGGTCGGCCCGGCCGGACGCGCAGAAGCGGTCCACCAGCTCGTTGGAGAAGCGGGTGACGTGCCGCCGGATCCCCCGCTTGTCGAAACGGGCGATGCTGTCGTTCACCGCCCCGCGCCAGCGCTCGTGCTGCTGGCCGTCGGCGAAGACGCAGACCGCCTGCCAGGTGGCGATCGGCGCCAGTGGGTGAGTGGGCGTCAGCCGGCCTTCGCGCGCCTCGCGCCAGAGCCGGGAGTCACGGGAGAACCGGGACGGCGTACGGGCCACCTCGAGGTTCTCGCGGTAGCCGAGGACCAGCCAGGCGGGGAGGTCGCCGTGCAGCAGTACGGGCGCCACCTGGCCGTGCTCCCGGCGGAGCCGCTCGTACAGCCCCATGGGGTTGCTCTCCGCCTCCTGCCCGTACAGCCGTGTGATACCGCCGGGCCCGTGGGCCGCCGGGCACTGGGGGGGAGGCGACGCGACCCGGGAGTCGGCGCGGGAGTGTTCTGGGGGGAGGTTCACTGGGGCTCCGGGGAGACGGTCGTGAGGGTGTAGAGGTACTGCATGAGGGCCAGCAGGGTGTCGCGGCACGAGGCCCGGTCCCGGGCGTCGCACTCGACCATGGGGACGGAGTCGTCGAGGTCCATGGCCGCCCGCAGTTGCGCCATGGGGTAGGTGGGGGCTTCGGGGAACCGGTTGACGCCGACGACGAAGGGCACACCGCGCTCCTCCAGCCGTCCGATCACGTCGTAACTGACCTCCAGGCGGCGGGTGTCGAGAAGCACCACCGCGCCGAGGGCGCCTTCGAAGAGGCCGTTCCACAGGAACCAGAAGCGCTCCTGGCCGGGGGTGCCGAACAGATACAGCACCAGGTGCTCGTTGATGCTGATCCGGCCGAAGTCCATGGCCACGGTGGTCTCGGTCTTGTGCTCGATCCCGGCGAGGTCGTCGACGCCCACCCCGGCCTGGGTCATCGTCTCCTCGGTGGTCAGCGGCCGGATCTCGCTGACCGCGCCCACCAAGGTGGTCTTGCCGACGCCGAACCCGCCGACGATGACCACCTTGACGGCCGCGGTGGCCGACGCCGGGAGGACGTCCTCGCTCCGTGGCCCCGCATGGGTGTCGGGGCCACGGAGGTCAGAGCCTTTGCAGTCCATTCATCACCGCCTCCAGAAGTTGGACGTCGGGCAGCGCCGCCGCCGGCACCGGCGGCCGGGCCTCCACCTGGTTGCCCGTCAGCAGCTCCGTGAGCAGGAGCGTCAACGTGCTGACGGGCAGCTCCAGATAGGCCGATATCTCGGCGACGGACAGGGGGTAGTCGCACATCCTGACAATGGCGGCGTGCTCGGGCTGGAGCCCGGGGTCCGTCTCGGTCCGGGACACGATCAGTGTCACCAGGTCGAGCTCCGCCTTCTTCTCCGCGCGTGCCTGACCGCCAGTGAGGATGTACAGCCGGTCCGGACTGCCTGGCGCCGTCGCGGGGTCGGGTCCGGCCTCGCTCATGTCACGGACCCGCTGACCCGCGGCGGGCTGGTGAGGTGCGAGCCGATCCGGGCCACCAGGTCCCGCATCCGCATGCCCATCAGCTCGGCGTCGACGTCGTCATCGGCCAGCACCGCCAGGAACGCCCCGGCCCCGGCGGCCATCAGATAGAAGAAACCGCCGTCGACCTCGATCACGACCAGGCGCATCTGCCCGTCCCCGTGCGGGAATTCGGCGGCGATCGCCGTCGAGAGGCTCTGCAGTCCGGCACAGGCGGCGGCCAGCCGGTCCGCGGCATCCGGATCGGTGCCGTGCTGGGCCATGCGCAGGCCGTCCGAGGACAGCACGATCACGTGGCGGGTCTGCGGAACACTGGTTGCCAGGTCCTTGAGCATCCAGTCCATGTTGAACCGCGGCTGCGTCACTTGGCTACTCTTCCTTGTCTGACGGGATATCACTGTCCGGCCGGGCGGCGCTCCGCTCCGAGGGCTCCCCGTTGATGCCTCTGGTGAAGGCACCGAGCCACATGCCGGGCTGCTTGGGGGGCTCCTCCGGGCCGGTCTGCCGTGCCTGCCTCGTGGTCTCCGCCCGCTCGCGCTCGCGCTCCCGCTGGGCGGCCGCCGCCCGGCCGAAGGGGAGCGGCGCGGGCCCGCGCCGCCGTCGGCGCTGCGGCAGGCCGCTGTCGCCGAGCGGCGGCGGGACGAGGTGCTCCATCATCGGCGGCGGAGCCTCGGGGCCGGGTGCGGGGATCTTCTGGCCGGGCCGCCGCCTGGACTTGAACGGCGGCAGCTTGGGGGCGCGCGCGATGTCGCCGCCGGGGTGCTTGCTCGCGGTGATCAGGTCCATGGGGATGACCAGCACCGCGCGCACCCCGCCGTACGCGGAGGGCCGGAGCGACACGCGGAAGTCGTAGTCGCGGGCGAGCCGGCTGACGACCGCCAGGCCCAGCCGCGGCGCCTCGCCGAGGTCGTCCAGGTCCAGCGCGCCCTCCCGGTTCAGCACCCGGTCGGTCCGGCGGCGGGCCTCGTCGGTCAGGCCGACGCCCGCGTCCTCGATCTCGACCGCGATGCCGGACTGGATGTCCACGGCGGTGAGGTGCACCCGGGTCTGCGGGGGCGAGTAGCGGGTGGCGTTGTCCAGCAGCTCCGCCAGGGCGTGGATCACGGGCTCGACGGCGGCCCCGACCACGGCGACGTCCGCCACCGAGTGCAGGTCGACCCGCCGGTACTCCAGGATGCGCGACATGGCGCCGCGCAGCACGTTGTAGAGGGGGATCTCGTTCTTCCACTGGCGGCCGGGGCGGGAGCCGCCCAGCACCGCGATGCTGTCCGCGAGCCTGCCGGTCAGGGCGTTGCCGTGGTCGAGGTGGAGGAGGTCGCCGAAGACGTCCGGGTCGTTGCCGTGCTTGTGCTCCATCTCCCTGATGTCGTAGGCCTGTTGGTGGACGATGGCCTGCACCCGGCGGGCGATGTTCACGAAGGCGCGCTGGGCGGAGTCGCGCAGCCCCTCCTCCGCCTGCACCGCTTCGATGACGGACTTCAGTACCGAGCGGTGCGCGGCCGCGTAGCCCGGTTCGAGGTCGTGGGCCGGGAGGGTGTGCCGCAGGACGGTCTCGGTCGGCTCGCCCCGCTGGAGCAGCTCGATCGCCTTGGGCAGCAGTTCCCTGGCCAACCGCCGTGTTTCCGCCTCGTGTTCGTCGAGCCGGTGGCGGAGCGCGGCCTCCTGCTCGGCGCAGCGCCGGCGCAGCGCGGCGATCACCCGTCCCCGCCGGGCGGCCTCGGAGGCGGCCAGCGCCACGGCCACGGTGGCAGAGGATCCGCACCAGGCCACCGGCGCGCGGGCCGCCGGGGCGACGGCGAAAATCGCCGTGCCCGTGCATACCGCCAGCACCAGGGGGGAGATCAGCCATATCAGAGCGGATGCGGGCCGCCGTCGAGCAGACGAACCGGTACCAACCATCGGGATCCTCGGAACTGTTGGGATAAGGCGCGGGTGCCGGGGCGCGGCGTTCTCGATGCACCTGGAAACGGCACACCTGGAAAACGGCGGCAGCACAGCACTTGTCCGCAGCGTGCCGTGGTCGTCACGACCCGTTGCGCGACATGGAGCGTAGCCTGTCGCGCGCCGCTACGGCGTGAAGTTGTCATATTCGCTGATTGGGCTGACGAGGGAATTCGAATGCCCTCATAATGCCCCGCGGCATAAATCCCGAATGAACTTGCGAATTTCTTGAATGGGAGTTCGATGCTTTTCGGACGGCGTGTTTCGGCCCGGTCCAGGCCAGGCGTGAAGGTCACGCTCCCGGGTGGTGCGTCCGCGGAACGCTGCACCTGGCCCGGCGGGCGGGGTTAGGCTCACCCCACCACATCCTCCGGGGAGACATCGCCATGTCAGGGCCTCAGCGTGAACAGAACGCATCCGCCGCCCTGTTCGAGCGTGAGCTCGAGCTCGAGACAGCGGAACGGGCCGTGCGCCGCTTGTGCGGGCACGTACCAGAAGGGAGGACCCAGCTCGGCGGCCTGCTGCTCTACAGCGGCGAAGCGGGCCTCGGCAAAACGGCATTGCTCGGCGAGATCCGGCGGTACGCCGCGGAGAGCTGCCGGTGCACCGTGCTCTTCGCGCGCGGCAGCGAGTCCGCGCAGTCCGTCCCGTTCCATGTGGTGCGGCAGTTGTTCCAGCCGACTCTCGCCGCGATGACCTCGGCGGAGCGCAAGGAACTCCTCGACAGCTGGCACGAAATCGTCGGTCCCGCGCTCGGCATCACCCCTCCGGTCGGGCAGCAGGACCCGCAGGGTGTCCGTGACGGTCTCGACTGGCTGGTCACCCAACTCGCCAAGCACAAGGGGCCGGTGGTCCTCGTCGTCGACGACGCCCACTGGGTCGACGCGGAGTCGCTCTCCTGGCTGACCGCCTTCGCCGTACGGCTGCGCGAGCTGCCGATGCTCGGCATCCTCGCCTACCGCCCCGACGAACTGCCGGACCACACACCGGCGTTCCGCGAACTGGTCGCCGGGCGCGCCGAACGGCCCGTCGAGCTGCGGGCGCTGACGCCCGAGTCCGTCCGCAAGCTGGTGCACGGGGCCTACGGCGACAAGGCCGACGCCCCCTTCTGCCGAGAGGTCTGGGCGGTCACCGGCGGCAACCCCTACGACGCCGTCGAGCTGATCGCCAAGACCCGCGACCGCAAACTGAAGCCGATCGAGGAATCCGCCGCCCTCCTGCGCGACATGGGTGCGGAGACCCGCGGCAGCGGTCTGGTGTCCGTCGTCGAGCAGCTCGGTTCCGCGGTCCTCCGGTTCGCCTACGCCGCGGCCGTCCTCGGCACCGAGATCTCGCCGACGATGGCCGCGGGCCTCGCCGCGATGGGCCCCGCGCAGGCCCACGAGTGCGCGGACAAGCTGCGCAAGGCCCGTATCCTCAAGGGCTCCGCCAATCTGGAGTTCGTCCACCCGCTGATCGGCACCGCCTTCTACCGGGCGATCCCGGCGGCCACCCGTACCGCCATGCACGGACAGGCCGCCTGGGCGGTGACCGAGGCCGGGCACGGCGCGGCCGTGGCCTCCCGCCATCTGCTGGAGGTCCATCCCGACGACGACGCCGAGCTGGTCGCGCAGCTGCGGGTGGCGGCCCGCGAGCACCTCGCCGTCGGTGCTCCGGACGCGGCCCGCCGCTGTCTGGAGCGGGCGCTGCAGGAGCCCCCGCCCGAGGAGGAGCGGGCCTCGCTGCTGTACGAGCTGGGCTGTGCCACGCTGCTCACCTCGCCGCCGACCACGGTCAACCACCTGAAGACGGCGCTCGCCCTGCCGCATCTCACCGACGAGCTGCGGGTCGACGCCACCTACCGGCTCTCCCAGGTCTACGCCCACAACAACCAGCTCAGGGAAGCCGCGGACGTGGTCCTGGCGGCGGCCGAGCGCACGCCGCCGGGGCCGGGCCGGATGCGGCTCCAGGCAGCGCACTACCTGTGGCTGGGCATCCAGGTCAATGAGGAGGACACCCCCGGCAGGTCCCGGCGGATCGCCGAGCTCGCCGATCACCTCCAGGGGCGGAACAACTCCGAGCGCGCCCTGCTCGCGATCCGCGCCTTCGACGGCCTGGTCCGCGGCGAGGACGCCGTGCGCGTCGTCGAGCTGGCGGACCGCACCCTGGTGGACGGCTACCTGCCCAAGGGCCTGGACTGGACGAACTCCGAGTGGGGCTTCGAGATCCCCAGCCTGATCGGCATCGTCTATGCCTACACCGACCGGCTCGACCAGGCCGAAGAGCTGTTCAAGGGGGCCTTGCGGGACTTCGAGGTGTCCGGCTGGCGCGGTGCCCACCTCGCCTTCGCCCATCACTTCCTCGGTCTGGTCCACCGGCGCCGCGGGGATCTGGACCACGCCGAGAGGCTGGTCCGCGAGGGGCTGAAACTGACCAGTCGACTCGCTCCCGACCTGCCCATCAACTGGGACGGCACCTGCCTGCTGATCGACACCCTGCTGGCCCGTGGCGATGTGGAAGGTGCCCAGGCCGTCGCCGAGGAGAACGGATTCCGCGCCCCCTACTCGCCGGCGATCGTCCTCCCGGACGCCGCCTGCCTCGCCGGTCGGCTGCTGCTCCTCCGGGGGCGCACCAAGGAGGCCGTCGCCGAACTGGAGCTCGCGGGCCGCAAGCTGGATGAGCGCGGCAGGAACAACACTCTCTGGGCGCCCTGGGCGTTCGACCTGGCCGCGGCCGTCGCCCCCGACGAGCCGGAGCGCGCGAAGTCCCTCACCGATCAGGCCGTGCAGAACGCGGCACGGTTCGGCACCGACACGGCTGTCGGCGAGGCGCTGCGCCGGGCGGCCTCCGTGTCCGACCCGGAGGAGGCGGTGTCGAAGCTCGACCAGGCCGTGCACCAGCTGCGCAGGTCGCCCTGCAAGTACGAGTTCGCGGCCGGTCTGGTGGACCACGGGACGGCGCTGCGCCGAGTGGGTCGCGTCGTCGAGGCGGAGGACAGGCTCCGCGAGGGCCTGACGCTGGCCGAGAAGTGCTGCGCCGACGGCCTGGTCGAGAAGGCGCGTGCCGAACTCGCCGCCCTGCTCAGCGAGGAGGCGGAGGCCGACAGCCGATGACCGTGCGGTGAGGCCCGCCGCGCGTCAGGACGCGCGGCGGCCCGATTTCCTCGCCGTGGTCTTTTTCGCTCCCCCGGTGGTGGAGTTCTCGGAGGCGGTGCTCTCGGCCGTGCTCTTCCCGCTCCGGGAAGAGGCGGCGGAGGGCGCCGCCTTCTTGGTGGCCGCACGCTTCCGCGGGGTGGATTTCTTCGCCGGGATCCGGGTCGATTTCCCGGCCGACCGGCTTCTCGCGCTTTCCTCGGCGGGCTTCTTGGCGGCGGAGTCAATGGACGCCTGCAATGCGGCCATCAGGTCGATGACATTGTCGGGCGCCGGGGCGGTGGCCTTTTCCGAAGGCACCGGCTTGTCGGCCAGATGGGCGGAGATGAGTTCGCCCAGCGCGATCTCGTATTCGTCCTCCAGTGCTTCGAGATCGAAGTCCTCGGACAGGGTGTCCATCAGGCTGGTGGCCATCTTCAGTTCCTGCGGCCGTACGGTCACCGAGGCGGGCGGGGCCAGGCCCGCGCTGTCGCGGATCTCGTCGGGCCAGTACATGGTGTGCAGGGTCAGCAGCTCTTCATGGACGCGGAGCAGCGCCAGCGACTCCCGGGTGCGCAGGGCGATCTTGGTGACGGCGACCCGGTCGGTCTGTTTGAGGGTCTCCCGCAGCAGGACGTACGGCTTGTTCGCCGCCGCGCTCTCCGGCGCCAGGTAGTAGGAGTTCGACAGCTGGAGCGGGTCGATCCGGGCCGAGTCGACGAAGGCCAGTACGTCGATGAGCTTCTTGCTGGGCAGCGG
This sequence comes from Streptomyces sp. NPDC002537, assembly GCF_053594975.1. NCBI lineage: Bacteria > Bacillati > Actinomycetota > Actinomycetes > Kitasatosporales > Streptomycetaceae > Streptomyces > Streptomyces sp. NPDC002537. Next base: position 186,083 of record NZ_JBSFWT010000003.1, on the reverse strand, counting down.
CAGCCCGGTCAGCTCGTCCTGGGTGACGACGGCGGTGCGCCCCTCGTCGTCCTCGAAGCCCTTGGCGATGTGCTCGTAGCCGACCTGCGCGCCGCACGCCTCGCAGACCCGCTTCAGGTGGATCCGGCCGCCGTCCGCGTCGTGGACCTGGTGCAGCTTGACGCCGTGCTCCTGGGTGGCGGCGTACAGCCGGACGGGCACGGAGACGAGCCCGAAGCCAATCGCACCTTTCCACATGGTTCGCATGATTTTTTCCCTCCGAGGGGAATTCCTACTTTATGCCCGCATCATCGGAGCGGCAGGTGGTGGAGATCGAGGGACACCGGCTCGGCCTCTCCCACCTCGACCGGGTCCTCTTCCCCGCCTCGGGGCACACCAAGGCCCAAGTGCTGCGCTACTACGCCCAGGTCGCCGCCGTGATGGTGCCGCACACCGCCGGGCGGCCCGCCTCGTTCGTCCGTGCCCCCGAGGGCCTGGAGGGCCAGTCCTGGATCGCCAAGAACCCGCCCGGCGGGGCACCCGGCTGGGTGCGGGTGGTGCCGGTGGAGCACCGCGAGGGGGTCACGGAGCAGGTCGTGGTCGACTCCGCCGCCGCGCTGATCGCCATGGTGAACCTGGGGGCGTACGAGATCCACGTCCCCCAGTGGACGGCCGCCGCCGGGCCGGACGCGCACGACCGCCTCGTGCTGGACCTCGACCCGGGGCCGGGCACCGACCTGGTCGTCTGCTGCCGGGTCGCCCAGCGGCTGCGGCAACTCCTCGACGCCGACGGGCTCACCGCCCACGCCGTCGTCTCCGGCTCGAAGGGGCTGCACCTGTACGCCCCGCTGCACCCCGCGTCCGGGCGGGCCGTCTCCGGCTACGCCAAGGAGCTGGCGGCCCGGATGATGGGCGAGCACCCGGGCCTGGTGGTGGTCTCGATGGCCCGGATCGAGCGCCGGGGCAAGGTGCTCGTCGACTGGTCGCAGAACGCGAGCGCCAAGACCACCGCGGCCCCGTACACGGTCCGGCTGCGGGAGCGGCCGGGGGTGGCCGCGCCGGTCACCTGGGACGAGGTCGCGAGCTGCCGGGACCCGGGCGAGCTCGCCTTCACCCCCGAGCAGGTCCTCGACCGCGTCGCGGACTACGGGGACCTGCTGGCCCCGCTCACCGGCGATGCCACGCGCGCGGCCCTGCCGTGAACCGGGCCGGTCGGCCGGGCCGGGTCAGCCGAGCCGGGTCAGGTCCGGGCGCAGCCGGTGCCAGACGGGGTGCCGGAGGTGTCCCGCGGGCGTCCAGCCGGAGAAGGTGATCTCGGCGACGAGCTTGGGCTCGACCCAGTGCGCGCCGGGCACGTCGACCGGGCTCACGAAGGGCGAGTCGGGGCGCGCGACGACGTCCAGGTAGCGGGCGAGGTCCCGCCGTTCCCGCTCGGTCAGCCCGGAGCCGACGGAGCCGGTGTAGCGCAGTCCGGCCGGTTCCGCCACGCCGACCAGGACGGATCCGGGCAGCCCGGTGAGCATGCCGCGGCCCTCCGCCCAGCCGCCGATGACCATGTCGATGGTGTTGACGTGCTTGGTCTTGCGCCATTCGGGTGAGCGGATACCCGGGGTGTAGACGGACGTGAGCCGTTTCGCCACGACGCCCTCGAAGCCGCCCTTCAGGGTGGCCTGCCAGGCCCGCAGCCCGTTCCCCTCCATGTGGGCGGGCACCGAGCAGTGCGGCCCGCCCAGCCGCAGCCCGGCCAGCACGGCCCGGCGCTCCCGGTAGGGGGTGGCGAGCAGGGACCGGCCGCCCAGGTGCATGACGTCGAACAGCATCAGGTGGACGGGGTACTCCATGGCCAGCTGCGCCGCGCGGCGCGGGTTCAGCACGCCCATGCGGCGCTGCAGCAGCCCGAAGTCCGGCTGGCCCTGGGCGTTGAGTACCACTATCTCGCCGTCCAGGACGGCGGTCCGGCGCCGGAACCGCTCGCCGAGCACACGCAGCTCCGGATAGGTCACGGTCGCGTCGTTTCCCGACCGGGTCACCAGTTGCAGGGCGCCGTCCCCGGGGGCGTTGACCACGCACCGCACGCCGTCCCACTTGACCTCGAAGCCCCATGCGCTGTCGTCGCCGTCGGCCGGAAGGGGGCCCGGGGTGGCGAGCATCGGCTGGATCGCGGGGATGGGGGAGCCCATGTCTCGATGATCGGACGATGCGCGTCGCGGCGCCTCCGGACGAACGGCGGGCCGGCGGTGACTCACCGCGCGCCGGTCCAGTCCAGCAGCCGCCGCAGCGGCCACGTCGTCACCACCCGCTCCGCGGGCACCCCGCACTCCTCCGCCCGCGCGCACCCGTACGCCTGCCAGTCCAGCTGGCCGGGCGCGTGCGCGTCGCTGTCGATCGCGAAGAGCACCCCCGCGTCCACCGCCTGCCGGAGCAGCCGCCGCGGCGGGTCGAGGCGCTCCGGGCGGCTGTTGATCTCCACGGCGGTGTCGAAACGGGCGCAGGCGGCGAAGACCAGTGCCGCGTCGAACGAGGACTCGGGACGGCTGCCGAGCAGCCGTCCGGTGCAGTGCCCGAGGACGTTCACCAGCGGGTTGGCGGCCGCCGCGACCAGGCGGCGCGTCATCCCGGCGGCGTCCATGCGCAGCTTGGAGTGGACCGACGCGACCACCACGTCCAGCCCGGCCAGCAGACCGGGCTCCTGGTCCAGGGAGCCGTCGTCGAGGATGTCGCACTCGATCCCGGTCAGCAGCCGGAACCCGTCGCCGTCCGCGGCGAGCCGCTCGTCGACCTCGGCGACGACGCGGAGCTGCGCGCGCAGCCGGTCGGGTGACAGGCCGCGGGCGATCGTCAGCCGGGGGGAGTGGTCGGTGAGCACCGCCCACTCGTGCCCGAGCGCCCGGGCCGTCCGGGCCATCGTCTCGATCGGGCTGCCGCCGTCCGACCAGTCGGAGTGCAGATGGCAGTCGCCGCGCAGCAGGGCCCGCAACGTCCCGCCGCCCTCGGTCAGCGGTCCGCCGGACTCCTCCTCCAGCCGCGCGAGGTACCCGGGGACGGCGCCGCCGAGTGCCTCGGCGACCACGGCGGCCGTCTTCGGGCCGATGCCCTTCAGACCGGTGAGCGTGCCGTTCGCCGCGCGCCGCCGCACTTCGTCCCCGGGCAGCGCCCCGACGATCCCGGCGGCCGTGCGGAACGCCTGCACACGGTAGGTGGGTGCCTGCGCCCGTTCCAGCAGGAACGCGATCCGGTCCAGGGCCGCCACGGGATCCATGTCGCCCACCGCCTCGACTCGTCGGCCGCTTGTCCTTCAGGGTCCTCCCGGTCCCCACGGTGCGGGATCGAAAAGCGCTGCGCACTCCGTCCACCTGCGGGGGAACCCGCGAGTAGCGGCCGCACCGGCAGGGGAGGGTTCCGGCATGAGCGCCTCCCCCAGCAGCAGTGCCGCCCGCCCCGGCAGCCGTGCGGTGGTCCTCGGCGCGGGCATGGCCGGGATGCTGGCCGCGTCCGTCCTCGCCGGTCACGTCGACGAGGTCGTGATCGTCGACCGCGACCGGATGCCCGACGGGGCCCACCCGCGCAAGGGCCTGCCCCAGGCCCGCCACGCCCACCTGCTGATGTCCGGCGGCGCGCGGGTGGTCGACGCGCTGCTGCCCGGCACGCTGGACCGGTGGCTGCGCGCGGGAGCCCGGCGGATAGCGCTGACGGCGGGGCTGGTGGTACTGAGCACGCAGGGCTGGTTCCCCCGCATGCCCGGTACGCAGTTCCTGCTGTCCTGTACGCGCGACCTGCTGGACCTGGTGGTCCGCGAGCAGGTCCTGGCGCTGCCGGGCGTCGTGCTGCGCGACGGTACGGAGGCCCTGGCGCTGCTCGGTGACGCCGGGCGGGTCACGGGGGTGCGGGTGCGGGGCGAGGGCGAGCACGCCGCGGAGGAGCTCGGGGCCGACCTGGTCGTCGACGCCTCCGGCCGGGGCTCCCAGGCGGCGCGCAGGCTGACGGACCTCGGGCTGCCGGTCGTCCACGAGGAGACCGTCGACTCCGGGCTGGTCTATGCCACCCGGATCTTCCGGGCGCCGCCGGGCACCGAGCGCTTCCCGCTGGTGAGCATCCAGGCCGACCCCCACTCGCGCCGCCCGGGGCAGGGCTCGACGATGCTGCCCATCGAGGGCGGCCGTTGGCTGGTCACCGTCTCGGGGACGCGCGGCGGTGAACCCTCGCGGAACACCGAGGACTTCGAGCCGTTCACCCGCGGCCTCCGCGACCCCCTCATCGCCGATCTGATCGCCCGCGCCGATCCCCTCACCGATGTCGTCGTCACGCGCAGCACCGTCAACCGGCGCCGGTTCTTCGAGCGCCTCCCCGCGCAGCCCGAGGGCTTCGTCGCGCTGGGCGACGCCGTCGCCACGTACAACCCGGTCTACGGGCAGGGCATGTCCGTGGCCGCGCAGAGCGCCGCCGTGCTCCGTGACGCCCTGCGCGCGGAGGGCGTGGACGCCCCGGGCCTGGCGGGCCGCGTCCAGCGGTCGGTGGCCCGGGTGACGGGCGGGGCCTGGGACATGGCGACGGGGGAGGACATCAACTACCCGGGCGCGATCGGCAAGCAGCCGCCCGCGGCGGCGCGGCTGCTGCGGGGCTATATGCAGCGCATGATGTGGGCGGCGACCGGAGATCCGCTGGTGCTGCGGGCGTTGATGGACGTCATGACGCTGTCCGCGCCGATGACCCGCCTGGTCAGTCCCGCGGTGGCCCTCGGGGTGGCCCGCGGTCCCGGCCGCCGGGCCCAGGCCGGGCCGTCGATCACCCGGGCCGAGCTCGCGCTGTGGGGGCTGGCGCCCCGCTGAGGCATCAGCGGCGGAGGGCCACCGGTGGCAGGAACTCGTGCTCCAGCGTCCGGTGCCACCAGGCACCGGTGGCCCTCCGCTCCTGCCGGGTGGTGAAGCGGTAGAGGTAGACCCGGGCCCGGACGTGGGTGGGCGGGGCGTCGGGGAAGGGGTTGTGCCGCAGCAGGCGCAGCGTCGCGGGGTCGTTGACCAGCAGCCGTTCGACGAAGGGGCCGAACCAGGACTGCGCGTACGCCGGTGAGATCCCGGCGAACCACATCATCCAGTCGAGCCGCAGGTGGTACGGGGCGAACTGGCGCGCCAGCCGCCGGGGATCGCCGGGCTTCCCCTTGAAGCCGTACTCGCGCCAGGCCGTCTCCCGGGTGAGCCGCTCCTCGTCGGTGCCCTCGACGACCACCTCGTGGCGCCGGCGGTTGATGCTGCCGAACGCCCCGTAGGTGTTGACCAGGTGCAGGGCGTTGAACGACATGTTCATCCGCTGGCCGCGCGAGAGCATGTTGCGGGCCGGCCACCAGCTGAGCACGGCCACCAGGGCCGTCGCGGCGAGGACCACGCCCTCGTACCAGCCCGGCGGGCCCGCCGGCAGCGGCGCGTGGTGCGGCAGGGACAGTGTCCGCGCCATGGCGTCACCGTCGACCGCGGAGAACGCCAGGGTGATCGTCAGCCAGTTGAGCCAGGCGAAGTTGCCGGAGGCGACCAGCCAGAGCTGGGTGCAGATGATCACGCCCGCGGCGACGCTCGCGACGGGCTGCGGGGTGAACAGGAAGACCGGGACGACGAGCTGCGCGACATGGTTCGCGGCCACCTCGACCCGGTGCAGCGGACGCGGCAGCCGGTGGAAGTACCAGCTCAGCGGGCCCGGCATCGGCTGCGTCTCGTGGTGGTAGTACAGGCACGTCAGATCCCGCCAGCAGCTGTCGCCCCGCATCTTGATGAGCCCGGCGCCGAACTCCACGCGGAAGACCAGCCAGCGCATCAGCCACAGCACGAGGACCGGCGGGTCCGTCCGCGCGTTGCCGAGGAAGACCGCCAGGAAGCCCGCCTCCAGCAGCAGCGACTCCCACCCGAAGCCGTACCAGGTCTGGCCCACATTGACGATGGACAGATACAGCACCCACAGCGCCGCCCACATCAGCATCGACGCCCACAACGGCACCGCGTCCGCCCCGCCCGCCACGACCGCCGCCGACAGCAGCGCGCCCGCCCACGCCCACCCGGCGAAGAACCGGTCCGAGTAGTACAGCTGGAAAGCGCTCGGCATCCGCCGGAACGGCGCCGCCCGCACGAAGCGCGGCACCGGCAGCATCCCGCGCTCGCCGATGAGCGCGCGGAACTGCAGGACGGCCGCCAGGAAGGCGACCAGATAGACCGCGGCGAGCGCCCGCTGGAGCACCAGCCTGCTCAGCCAGTACCCGGACGCCGTGAACCACTCCATGGCGTATCCGTACCACCGGAAGCGCACAGTCACATCGAAGAAAACGGCAAAAGGTGTCAGAGTGGCCCTATGGTTGATCGGGGAGCGTCGCCTGCCGCCGTCCCGGAATATCCAGCACCGGACGACTGGCCCGCTCGCCCGGAAGTGAGCCTCGCCCTCAACCGCACCGGCAGCTTCGACTGGGACCTCGACAGCAGCAGGCTGCACCTGGACGGCGTGGCGCTGGACCTCCTGCACGTGGCACCGGAGGACTTCGGCGGCCGCATCACCGACCTCGCCGGCCACGTGCCCAGGACCGACGCCGCCCGGCTCGACGCCCTCCTCTCCCGCGCCATGAAGGACGGCAGCGACACCTACGGCACCTACTACCGCGTGCGCTCCGACGACGGCACCCTGCGCTGGACCTACACCCAGGGCCGCATCCTGCGCGACGACGAGGGCAGGCCCCGCCGCATCATCGGCATCGTCCGCGACGCCACCGAGGAACTCCGCCACGCCGCCGAACCACGGCCCGAACAGCGCGACCCGACGGCCATCGTCGAGACCACCACCGCCGCGCTCGCCCACGCCAGGACCGTCCAGGACGTCATCGACTTCTTCCGGGACTCCCGCGCCGTCCAGCACCTCGGCGCCGACCTCCACGTCCTCGGCCTGCTGGAGTCCGGCCGCATCCACCTCGTCGCCGAGGGGCCCGAGGAGCACTACATCCCCGGCACCCGCTACACCCGTATCGACGACGACTTCCCCATGAGCGAGGTCATCCGCACCCTCAGCCCCCGCTTCATCGAATCCTCCGAGGAGTTCGCCGAGTGCTACCCCTGGCTGTGGGAGAACATCAAGGACATCGGCATCTCCTCCGCCGTCTACCTCCCCCTCATCGCCCAGGCCCGCGCCATCGGCGCCGTCGGCCTCCTCTACCGGGAGGGGCGCGGCTTCACCCGCCAGGAACGCAACCTCTTCATCGCCGTCGGCAGCAGCCTCGCCCAGAGCCTGGCCCGCGCCATGCTCTACGACCAGGAACACGACCTCGCCGAGGGCCTCCAACAGGCCATGCTGCCCCGCCGTATCCCCGACATCCCGGGCGCCCAGATCGCCGTCCGCTACCGCTCCGCCCGGATGGGCCGCGACATCGGCGGTGACTGGTACGACGCCGTGCCCCTGCCCGGCGGCCGGGTCGGCGTCGTCATCGGCGACGTACAGGGCCACGACACGCACGCCGCCGCCGTCATGGGCCAGCTGCGGATCGTCCTGCGCGCCTACGCCTCCGAGGGCCACGCCCCCGCCACCATCATGGCCCGCGCCTCCACCTTCCTCCACGAGCTCGACACCGACCGCTTCGCCACCTGCGCCTACGCCGAGGCCGACCTCTCCACCGGCGTCGTCCAGATCGTCCGCGCCGGCCATATCGACCCACTGCTCCGGCACAACGACGGCACCTGCCGCCGGCTGCCCGTCGCCGGCGGGCTGCCGCTCGGACTGTCCGCCGAGTTCGGCCGCCTCGACTACCCCGTCACGACCGTGGAACTCGACCCGGGGGAGACCCTGCTGCTCTTCACCGACGGCCTCGTCGAACAGCCCGGCTCCGACCTCGACGAGGGCATGCAACTCCTCGCCGAGATCGTCCGCGAGGGCCCCTACGACCTCCACGAACTCGCCGACCGCCTCTGCGATGTGATCGAACAGCGCGTCGGCGAGGACGACATGGCCGTCCTCCTGCTGCGCCGCCAGGGCGCCGTCGCCCGCAGCGGGGGACGGCTCCAGCAGCACATCGCGCCCGCCGACCCCGAATCCCTCCGGGCCGCCCGCCATATGATCCGCGCCGCGGTACGGGCCTGGGGCGCGCGGGAGCGCTCCGACGAGATCGAGCTGGTCGCCGACGAACTGATCACCAACGCCCTGCTGCACACGGACGGCGCCGCCGTCGCCACCATCCGCATCATCCCCGGACCCGAACGCCGGGTACGGGTCGAGGTCGAGGACAAGTCCAGCGTGTTGCCGCGGCGCCGCGAGCCGGGTGAATCGGGAGTGTCCGGGCGGGGGTTGCTCCTCGTCGACCGCCTCACGGATGTGTGGGGCGTGGAGTCGCGGGGCACGGGCAAGTCGGTCTGGTGCGAATTCATCGTGCCGGACCGTCACATGACGTGATTCCTCGGCCCCACGGGGTTGCCCGGTCGCGCCTGCGGCGGGCTTTTCCGCGCTCCGCGCGGTGTCCTCAATCTCCCCCAGCTACCGCTGGGAGGTGCCCCCAGGACGGGCTGAGTTTCGCGGACCGTGGCAGCGAACCTGCGGGCCCGGCCCGCGGACTCAAGGGCCACGGTTCGCACATCCAGCCCGTCCGGCGTTTGAGGACGCGGCCGCAGGACGCCCCCGCCGCAGGCGGCAACGAATCCGCTCCCGGGTGCGAAGAGGCAAAGGTCACAGCCGTTTTCTCTGCTGCGCCGCGCGCGAGCGCCCTAGCCTGCCTGCATGACGGTCCTGCCTGACGAAGGCTTCTCCCTGGCCGCCGAGTTCCCGGATTCCTCCCGCGAGCAGTGGCAGCGTCTTGTGGAGGGCGTGCTGCGCAAAGCGGGTACGACGGATGCATCCGGCCCGGCGGTCGAGGGCGCACTGGCCACCCGGCTCCAGGACGGGCTGACGACCAGCCCGCTCTACACCGCCGAGGACACCGCCCCGGCGCCCGGCCTTCCGGGCTTCCCCCCGTTCGTCCGCGGTGGACGGACGGAAGGAACGGCCCTGTCCGGCTGGGACGTCCGCCAGCGCCACGCCCACCCCGACCCCCGGCGCGCCAACGAGGCCGCGCTCGCCGACCTGGAGAACGGGGTCACCTCCCTCTGGCTGACCGTCGGCGCCCACGGCCTCCCCGTCGACGGCCTCGGCACCGCCCTCGACGGCGTCTACCTCGACCTGGCCCCCGTGGTCCTGGACGCGGGAGCCGACTTCGAGGCCGCCGCCCACGAACTGCTCCGGCTGCACGACGAGCGCGACGTACCGCGCGAGGCCGCCACGGGCAACCTCGGCGCCGACCCGCTCGGCACCCTCGCCCGCACCGGCGACGGCACCGACCCCGCCGAACGGCTCGCCGCGGCGGCCGGACTCGCCGCCCGCTGCCTCCGCGACCGCCCCGGCGTCCGGGCCCTCACCGTCGACGCCCTGCCCTACCACGACGCGGGCGGATCGGCCGCGCAGGAACTCGGCGCCTCCCTCGCCACCGGCGTCGCCTACCTCCGCGCGCTCACCGACCGCGGCCTCACCGTCGACCAGGCCTGCGCACAGCTGGAGTTCCGCTACGCGGCCACCGCCGACCAGTTCCTCACCATCGCCAAACTCCGCGCCGCCCGCCGCCTGTGGGCCCGCGTCGGCGAGGTCAGCGGGGCCACGGCCGCGGGCGCGGCACAGCGCCAGCACGCCGTCACCTCCTCGGTGATGATGACCCGCCGCGACCCCTGGGTGAACATGCTGCGCACCACCGTCGCCTGCCTCGGCGCCGGAGTCGGCGGCGCGGAAGCCGTCACCGTGCTGCCCTTCGACGAGGCGCTCGGACTTCCCGACGCCTTCGCCCGCCGCATCGCCCGCAACACCTCCGCCATCCTCCTGGAGGAGTCCCACCTCGCCCGGGTCATCGACCCGGCGGGCGGCTCCTGGTACGTGGAGCGGCTCACCGACGAACTCGCCCACGCCGCGTGGGCCTGGTTCCAGGAGCTCGAACGCGCCGGAGGCCAGGCCGTCGCCCTGCGCTCCGGACTGGTCGCCGAACGCCTCGCCGACACCTGGCGGCAGCGCACCGAGGAGCTCGCCACCCGCCGCGAACCCATCACCGGCGTCAGCGAGTTCCCGAACCTCGGCGAGCAGCCCGTCCCCCGCGAACCGGCCCCCGTCGCCCCTTCCGGCGGTCTCCCCAGGGTCCGCCGCGACGAGGCGTACGAGGCGCTGCGCGCCCGCTCCGACGCGCACCTCGCCGCCACCGGCACCCGGCCGCGCGTCTTCCTCGCCGCGCTCGGGCCCGCCGCCGCGCACACCGGACGCGCCACCTTCGCCGCCAACCTCTTCCAGGCGGGCGGCATCGAGCCCGTCCACGACCCGGTGACCGTCGACGCGGACACCGCCGCGGAGGCGTTCGCCCGCAGCGGCGCCGCCGTGGCCTGCGTCTGCTCCAGCGACAAGCTCTACGCCGAACAGGCCGGGGCCGTCGCCGCCGCCCTCAAGTCGGCCGGCGCGGTAAGGGTGTTCCTCGCCGGGCGTCCGGACCCCGAGCGGCGGGAAGCGTATCTGCGGGCCGGGGCCGACGAGTTCGTCTTCGCGGGAGGCGACGCCGTCGCCGTCCTCTCCTCCGTCCTCGACCGCATGGGAGTGGCGTGATGCGGATCCCCGACTTCTCCGACGTCGAACTGGGCCCGGCGGGTCACGCCCCCGCCGACCCCGGCCAGTGGCGGGCGGCCCTCAAGGAGGGCACCGGCCGCAGCGCCGATGACCTGGTCTGGGAGACCCCCGAGGGTATCGGCGTCAAACCCCTCTACACCGCCGAGGACCTGCGCGGTCTGGACTTCCTCGGCACGCACCCCGGCATCGCGCCGTACCTCCGCGGCCCGTACCCCACGATGTACGTCAACCAGCCCTGGACCATCCGCCAGTACGCCGGGTTCTCCACCGCCGAGGAGTCCAACGCCTTCTACCGCCGCAATCTGGCGGCCGGTCAGAAGGGCCTCTCCGTCGCCTTCGACCTGCCCACCCACCGTGGTTACGACAGCGACCACCCGCGCGTCACCGGCGACGTGGGCATGGCCGGAGTCGCCATCGACTCCATCTACGACATGCGGCAGCTCTTCGACGGCATCCCGCTGGACCGCATGAGCGTGTCGATGACCATGAACGGCGCCGTGCTGCCCGTACTGGCCCTCTACATCGTCGCCGCCGAGGAACAGGGCGTACCGCCCGAGAAGCTGGCCGGGACCATCCAGAACGACATCCTCAAGGAGTTCATGGTCCGCAACACCTACATCTATCCGCCCCGGCCCTCCATGCGGATCATCTCCGACATCTTCTCGTACACCTCGCGGAAGATGCCGCGCTACAACTCCATCTCCATCTCCGGCTACCACATCCAGGAAGCCGGGGCGACCGCCGACCTCGAACTGGCCTACACCCTGGCCGACGGCGTCGAATACCTGAAGGCGGGCATCGACGCGGGGCTCGACGTCGACGCCTTCGCCCCCCGGCTGTCCTTCTTCTGGGCGATCGGCATGAACTTCTTCATGGAGATCGCCAAGCTCCGGGCGGCCCGCCTGCTGTGGGCCAAGCTCGTCAGGCGCTTCGACCCGCAGAACGCCAAGTCGCTGTCGCTGCGCACCCATTCGCAGACCTCGGGCTGGTCGCTGACCGCGCAGGACGTCTTCAACAACGTCGCCCGCACCTGCGTCGAGGCCATGGCGGCGACCCAGGGCCACACCCAGTCGCTGCACACCAACGCCCTCGACGAGGCCCTCGCCCTGCCCACCGACTTCTCCGCCCGCATCGCCCGCAACACCCAGCTCCTGCTCCAGCAGGAGTCCGGCACCTGCCGGGTGATCGACCCCTGGGGCGGCAGCGCGTACGTGGAGAAGCTCACCCACGACCTCGCCCGCCGGGCCTGGCGGCACATCCAGGAGGTCGAGGCCGCGGGCGGCATGGCCCAGGCCATCGACGCGGGCATCCCCAAGCTGCGCGTCGAGGAGGCCGCGGCCCGCACCCAGGCCCGCATCGACTCCGGCCGTCAGCCGGTCATCGGCGTCAACAAGTACCGCGTCGACAGCGACGAGCAGATCGACGTCCTCAAGGTCGACAACTCCTCCGTGCGCGCCCAGCAGATCGAGAAGCTGCGGCGGCTGCGCGCCGAGCGCGACGAGACGGCCTGCCAGGACGCCCTGCGCGCGCTGACCGCCGCCGCCGGGTCCGGCCCGGGTGCCGGGCTGGAGGGCAACCTGCTGGCGCTGGCCGTGGACGCCGCCCGCGCCAAGGCCACCGTCGGCGAGATCTCCGACGCCCTGGAGAAGGTGTACGGACGGCACGCCGGCCAGATCCGTACGATCTCCGGTGTGTACCGCGAGGAGGCCGGACCGTCGTCCGGGGTGGAGCGCACCCGCGCGCTGGTCGAGGCGTTCGAGCGGGAGGACGGCCGCAGGCCGCGCATCCTCGTCGCCAAGATGGGCCAGGACGGCCACGACCGCGGGCAGAAGGTCATCGCCACGGCCTTCGCCGACCTCGGCTTCGACGTCGACGTCGGCCCGCTGTTCCAGACGCCCGAGGAGGTCGCCCGGCAGGCGGTGGAGGCCGACGTGCACATCGTCGGCGTCTCCTCGCTCGCCGCCGGCCACCTCACGCTCGTGCCCGCGCTCCGCGAGCAACTGGCCGAGCAGGGCCGCGAGGACATCATGATCGTCGTCGGCGGGGTCATCCCCCCGCAGGACGTCGAGCCGCTGCGGGGGATGGGCGCCGCCGCGGTCTTCCTGCCCGGCACGGTCATCCCCGACGCCGCCAGCGACCTGCTCGGGACCCTCGCCGGGGCTCTCGGGCACGAGCTGTGAGCCCATGGCACGCACCATCGACCTGGACGCGTACGTCAAGGGTGTGCTCGACGGCAGGCGGGCGACCGTCGCCCGTGCCATCACCCTCGTGGAGTCGACCCGCGCCGACCACCGGGAGCTCGCCCAGCGGATGCTGACCGAGCTGCTGCCCCACGCGGGCAGGGCACGGCGCATCGGTATCACGGGCGTGCCCGGCGTCGGCAAGTCCACGTTCATCGACGCCCTCGGCACCATGCTGACCGGCCTCGGACACCGGGTCGCCGTGCTCGCCGTCGACCCGTCGTCCAGCCGGACCGGCGGCAGCATCCTCGGCGACAAGACCCGTATGGAGCGGCTCGCCGTCGACCCCGCCGCCTTCGTACGGCCCTCGCCCACCGCCGGGACGCTCGGCGGCGTGGCCCGCGCCACCCGCGAGACCATGGTCGTGATGGAGGCGGCCGGCTACGACGTGGTGCTCGTCGAGACCGTCGGCGTCGGCCAGTCGGAGACCGCCGTCGCCGACATGGTCGACACCTTCCTCATGCTCACCCTGGCCCGTACCGGCGACCAGCTCCAGGGCATCAAGAAGGGCGTACTCGAACTCGCCGACGTCGTCGCCGTCAACAAGGCCGACGGCCCGCACGAGCGCGACGCGAAGTCCGCGGCGCGGGAACTCGCCGGTGCGCTGCGCCTGTTGCAGGCGCCCGACGCGACGTGGAACCCGCCGGTCCTGACGTGCAGCGCGCGCGAGGGCACCGGCCTCGACACGCTGTGGGAGCGGCTGGAACAGCACCGGCGGGTGCTCGACGCGACCGGCGGGCTCGCCGCGCGGCGGCGGGACCAGCAGGTGGACTGGGTCTGGACGATGGTCCGCGAACAGCTCCTGACGGAGCTGCGGGAACATCCTGGGGTGCGGGCTCTCGGACCGGAGCTGGAACGGGGGGTGCGTGACGGTACGGTGCCGGCGAGTACGGCCGCCGGGCGCCTCCTGGACGCGTTCCGGTCGTCTCTTCCCCAGCCCCGCCCCTCCCCGTAACCGGGGCTCCGCCCCGGACCCCGGTCCTCAAACTCCCCCAGCTACCGCTGGGAGGTGCCCCCAGGACGGGCTGGATTTCCGGTGCGGGGTCCGGGGCGGAGCCCCGGTTCGAACCTACGCCAGCCCCAACTCCTCGGCGCCCAACGGAGCGAAGTGGCGGGTCACGTCGGCCTCCGACACCTCGGCCAAGGTGGAAGGCGACCACCGCGGGCGGCGGTCCTTGTCCACCACCTGGGCCCTGATCCCCTCCACCAGATCCGCATCGGACAGCGACGCGCACGACACCCGGTACTCCTGGTCCAGCACCTCGTCCAGCGTGGCCAGGCGCCGAGCCCTCCGCAGCGCGGCCAGGGTCACCTTCAGCGCCGTGGGGGACTTCGTCCCGATCGCCTCGGCGGCCTCCTTCGCCTCCGGGACCCCGGACTCCATGAGCCGGGTGAGGATCTCCTCGACCGAGCCGGCGGCGTAGCAGTGGTCGATCCACTCCCGGCGGGCGGCGAGCGCGCCGTCCGGAGCGGGTTCGGCGAAGAGCCGTACCGCCTCCGCCGCGTCGATGTCGGCCAGGGCCGCCGTGAACTCCGCCAGTCGCGCCAGCGGGACGAAGTGGTCGGCGAAGCCGCACCGTACGGCATCGCCCGCGTCGAGCCGGGCGGCGGTGAGGGCGAGGTGCGTGCCCAGTTCGCCGGGGGCCCGGGAGAGGAGGTAGGTGCCGCCGACGTCGGGGGCGAAGCCGATGCCGGTCTCGGGCATGGCCACCGCCGACCGCTCGGTCACCACGCGTACGCTGCCGTGCGCCGAGACACCGACACCGCCGCCCATCACCAGGCCGTCCATCACGGCCGCGTACGGCTTGGGGTAGCGGGCGACAAGGGAGTTGAGCCGGTACTCGTCCCGCCAGAACGCCCGGGTGGCCGCGGCCCCGCCGCCGTCGCGGGCGTCGTCGTGGATCAGCCGGATGTCCCCGCCCGCGCAGAGGCCGCGGTCACCGGCACCGTCGATCACCACGGTGGCCACGGAGTCGTCGTGCTCCCAGGCGGTGAGCGCCGCTCCGACGCGGCGCACCATGTCATGGGTGAGGGCGTTGATGGCCCGGGGCCGGTTGAGGGTGATCCGGCCCGCACGGCCGTCCCGGCGCACCAGTACGGCGCGGTCGTCAGTGCTCGTCATCGCCCCACTCTCGCAGGAGCGGGGCGGGCGGCGAACAGGAGATCGGTCACGTTTCCTGGCGGCCCGCGGTTCAGCGGGCGGAGCCGGTCCAGTGGATGCTGTTGTACTGGACACCGAAGTCCGGGCGCACCTCGACGTCCACCTTGCCGGTGTCCGCGGCCGGGACGTCGAAGGCGAAGACCGCCTTGCTCGACGCGCCCGGTGCGAGCGATCCCGCGAGCGGATTGCCGACCCCGCGTGCGCTGTCGAAGATCTGCTCGACGCGGGCGTCCTGGTCCCCGGCCGTCACCTTGACGAGCACCCCCGTCACCTCGAAGGTCCGCTTCGTGCTGTTCGTCAGCGCCACCGTGAACGTGATGGGCGAGTTCTCCGCCTTGTGGCCGATGGACGTGCCGCTCGGCGTGAAGGCCTTCGGCTTCGTCACCTTGACCTTGAGCCCGTCCGCATAGGCGTAGGTGTCCTCGAACGCCACCACCGGCGGGCCTCCCGACGGCGACGCGGCCGATGGCGACACCGTGTGCCCGGACCCGCCGCCCGTACCCCCGCACGCGGCCACGGCGGTCGCCAGGACGCCCGCCACCGCCGCGGCGACCGGCCCGCCGCCCCTGCGGCCACCCTGCCGCCGGGCTCGTTTCATGCCTGGCCGGTCTCGAAGCGGCTGACCCTGCCGCCGCCGTCGACCGTGAAGTGCCACCTCGTGCGCATCGCGCCCCAAGTGTCGTTGCTGTAGCGGGCGATGAGCGAATGCCCGTCGTCCGACTCGGACTCCACGTCCATGTGGCCGTGCGAGGAGAAGATCTCCTTGTCGGCCCACTGGGCGAGGTCCCGGTCCGTCCCGTCGTCGGACATCGTGGCGCCGGGGGTCAGGGCGGCCCGGAAGGCGGCGACGTCGTTGGCGTTGATCGCGTCGACCAGGGCGCGGACGGCGGGGTCGGACAGGTCGTCGGTGGGGATCACGGGTGGCTCCTCGCGGGTGCGGTGGCTCCAGCACAGCACCGCCCGCGCCCGGCCGCCCGTTGTGTTCCCCCGCCAGGGTTCCCCTCCCGGGGCCGGGGCCTACGCCCGCTGCGCCGGCGTCCCGCCGCCGCCCCGGCGGCCGCGCCGCCACGCCACCACCACCGCCAGGAGGCCCGTCACCCCGATGAACGCCGTCGCCGCCAGGAAGGCCGGCGACGTCGGCGACGAGGCGTGGCTCCCGGCGATCACATAGGCGGCGGTGTTCGGCAGGATGCCGATCCCCGTCGCCAGCAGGAACGGCGTCCACCCCATCCGCGACACCGCCGCGCAATAGTTCGCGGCCGCGAACGGCACCCCGGGGAACAGCCGGATCGCCAGCATCGACCGGAAACCGTGCCTGCTCAGCTGCCGGTCGGCCGCCGTCAGCCACTTGCCGCGCAGCAGCGGCCGCAGCGCGTCCTGCCCCAGCAGCCGCCCCAGCCCGAAGGAGAGGCCCGAGCCCAGCACCGTGCCCACCATGGCGACGACCGTCCCGACCGGTCCGCCGAACAGCGCCCCCGCCGCGAGGTTGAGGATCGGGCGCGGCACGAACGCCGCGGTGCACAGGCCGTACGCACCCGCGAACAGCACCGCGGCCGCGCCACCGGACATGTGCGGCGGCCAGCCGTCGGCGAGCAGCCGCTCCGGCCGGAACGCCAGCACCGCGACCGCGGCACCGACGAGCAGCGCGACGAGCAACCCCAGACGGAACCACGGGGACAGCGGCGCACGGGTGCGGCGCCCGGCGAGGCCGGGGGAGGGCGCGGCGGAATCGAGCATCGATGGAGCCTAACCGACCGGCGGGGGCGGCCGCCGCGATCGCACGGAGCCGGTACAGAACGCGCACATTCGGTCGTCGCCCGTTCGCCCGGTGGACATCCTGACGGACGACCGGGCGGCGACGGCATCGCGTCCGAGGAGGCGCGGGGATGCGCCGGTCCGCGGCTCCGCCGCGTGGGCGCGACCGACCACCGACGGCCCGCAGCCGAATGACCGCACTCCCGGCGGAGCGCTCCGGTCCGCGGCGCGCTCCGGACCCCAACGCCCGTACGGGGAAAACCATTCGACGCGCCACGCCCCGTGCGCGAGCATCGACGGCATGTGCCGGCACGCCCACCCCCAGCCGACGCCCGCCATCGCGGGCGCGCCGGAGGCTGCCGCCGATCCCCGCTGGTCCATGGCCGGACACGGTCCCTGCCTGACGCGACGCTGACTCTTCCCGGATCGCTCCGCGGGCCCCCAAGGGGAGGGTCGGCCAGCCCCTCGGGGTCCGCGCGCAGGCACCGCTCCACAGCACGGGGAAAGGAACCATGCCCAAGCAGGCATATGTGCGCACCAAGCCGCACGTCAACATCGGAACCATGGGACACACGGGCCATGGGAAGACCACGCTCACCACCGCCATCACCCACCTGCTCGCCCCCCACGACACCACTCCCTGCGACACCACCGGCCACCTGGCCCGCACCTGCCCCGGCACCCCGCACGCCGAGCGCGTCGCCTACGAGACCGGCACCCGCCACTACGCCCACGCCGACCTGCCGGGACGCGCCGACCACGTCAAGCACATGATCGCCGGAGCGGCCGGGCTCGACGGCGCGATCCTCGTGGTCTCCGTGCTCGACGGCGTCATGCCGCAGACCGCCGAACACCTGCTGCTCGCCCGCCAGGCGGGCGTACGGCACGTCGTCGTCGCCCTGACCAAGGCCGACGCGGGCAGCCCGGAAATGACCGAACTCGTCGAACTCGACGTCCGCGCGCTCCTCACCGCGCACGGCTACGACGGACACCGGACGGCGATCGTCCGGGTCTCCGCGCTGCGCGCCCTGGAGGGCGATCCGCTCTGGACCGGGACGATCGAGGCGCTGCTCGACGCCGTCGACACCTATGTGCCGACCCCGCGGCGCCCCGCGGCCGGCCCCCTCCTGCTCCCCGTGGAGCGGGTGCTCACCCTCGCCGGGCGCGGCACCGCCGTCATCGGTGTGATCGAACGCGGCACCCTCCGCCCCGGCGACCACGTCGAGCTCCTCGGGCGCGCGGCCGGTGGCCCCCGCACCACCCGGCTCGCCGGGCTGGAGACCTTCGGCGCGCCCATGGCGACCGCGCGGGCGGGCGACACCGTCGCGCTGCTGCTGCCCGGTGTGCCACGGCACGAGGCACACCGCGGCGATGTCGTCGCCGCGCCCGGCAGCCTCGTACCCCGCCGCCGCTTCCGCGCCCGCGTACGGCTGCTGCCGACCGCGGCCGTTGACGGCCGGGGGCCCGCCGTCAACAGCCGCGGGGCACGGTTCCACTTCCGTACGGCCGATGTCCCCGGCACCGTCGACCTCGTACCGCCCGGGTCCGCACCGCCCGGTGCCACGGTCGCCGTGACGGCCGTCCTGGACCGGGGTGTCCCCTTGGAGGCGGGGCTTCCGTTCGCCGTCCGGGAGGGAGGGCGCACCGTGGGGCTGGGGACGGTGACAGCGGTGGACGTGGGGACCGGCGGCACGGCCGCACAGAGCGCGGCCGCACAATAGGGGAGTGGACGAACCGATACCCGTGACCCGGGACGTGGACTGGGGCACCGCCAAGCTGCTGCCCGACGTGGACCGGCGCCGGGCCTGGCTGCTCACCGTCGACGGCTCGCCCCAGTCCTACGTGGACCTGGACGACCCGACCCACCTCGAATTCGAGTACACCCAGCGGATCGCGCACGTCCTGGACGCCGCCGCGGAACCGAACCGGGCGCTGGACGTGCTGCATCTCGGCGGCGGCGCCCTCACCCTGCCCCGCTATGTCGCGGCCACCCGCCCCGGCTCCCGGCAGCGCGTCGCCGAGGCCGACCGGGGCCTGATCGCCCTGGTCGCCGAGCACCTCCCGCTGCGCGAGGGGTCCGGCGTCGAGGTGCGGGCAGCCGACGCCCGCGGGGAGCTGGAGGCCGCGCCCGACGCCTCCGCCGACGTGATCGTCGCCGACGTCTTCGGCGGCTCCCGGGTGCCCGCCCACCTCACCTCGGTCGAGTTCGCCCGCTCCGCCGCCCGGGTGCTGCGCCACGACGGCCGCTACGCCGCCAACCTGGCCGACGGCGCGCCCTTCACCTTCCTCCGCTCCCAGGTGGCGACCTTCGCGGAGGTCTTCGCGCACCTGTGCCTGATCGCGGAGCCGTCGGTGCTGCGGGGCAGACGCTTCGGCAACGCGGTGCTCGTCGCCTCGCACTCCGAACTGCCCGTGACCGCGCTCGCCCGCCGCGCCGCCGCCGACGCCTTCCCGGCCCGGGTCGAGCACGGGGAGGCGCTGGCACGGTTCGCGGCGGGCGCGGCCGTGGTGGCGGACGCGGACGCGGTGGGGTCGCCGGAGCCGCCGGGCGGGACGTTCAGCGTGGGCTGAGCCGAACGCCCCGCACCGGGCTCAGGAGCTCTTGAGCGGGCGCAGCGAGCTCATGATCTTCTTGACGGTGTCGTCCGGCAGCTCGTCGTCGACGCCCTTGGCCGTGTACAGCACCCAGGTCGCCAGGTCGTCGTTGGTGTCCTTGTAGGTCACCGTGAAGGACTTGCCGTCGGTCGTGCACTTGTCGGTCTTCTTCACCCCGGTCACCGTCGCGGTGGACGCGTAGCCGGTGAGGCCGTGGTCGCTCTTGAAGGGCTTGGCGTCGGTGCTGTCGAGCTTGCCGGTCTGCTTCTGGTCGTAGCCGGCGATCAGCCAGTTCTCCGCCTCGATCTTGGCGGCGCTCTCCTCGCTCTTCGCGCCCATGGCGCCCTTGGAGCCCGCGGCGCCCAGCTCGGAGTTCTTCCCGCAGACACCCTGCTTGTAGTAGGCGGGTGAGCTCATCATGATCAGGGCCTTGCCCTTGTCGTCCTCGAAGCCGATGGACTGCCCGGGGCTGTCGACCGACCAGTCCGGCGGGACGTCGAAGGCGATGTGCCGCTTGCTGCTGACGACCGGCTTCCAGCCGTCGATCACCGGCTTGACGTCGCCGCCGCCGCGCGGGTTGTCGAGCGGCTCCTGGGAGGCGGCGGAGGAGGCCGGGGCGGACGGACCGGCGAGGGTGGGCGCCGACGTCGGGTCGCTCTTGGCGGCGGTCTCCTTGCCGTCGTCCTTCATCACGACGACACCCGTGACCACGGCCGCGACGACGACGGCCGCGGCGGCCGTGATCGCGATGATCGTGGTGCGCTTGCGGTTGTCCTTCGGCGGCCGGGGCAGCGGTCCGCCGGGCGGGGCCGGGGCGTTCCACTGCGGGACGGCCGGCCGCTCCTGGCCAGGGCCGCCCATGGGCGGCGGCGTGGCCGCGCCCGGCTGCTGCTGGTACGGATTCGGCTGCTGCGGGCCCGGTTGCGCGTACCCCGGCCCGCCCACGGGCGGCGTCGCCGGGCCGGGCTGCTGGTACGGGTTGGGCTGTTGCGGGTACCCCGGCTGCTGGTACGGATTCTGGTCCTGCGGGTTCTGCTCGCCCCCGGGCGGCTGCTGTCCTGGCCACATGGCCGATAACCATAGAGGGAGTACGTGATCAGGGTGACGGGCGCCCCTTCCCACGCCCCTTCCCGCCGAAGCTACCGACTGGTAACTTCTGGGCCATGTCCGATACGCAGCCTTCGATAGGCGACATGCTCGCGGCCACCGTGCCGATGGCCCGTACGCTCAACCTCGTCTTCGACGAGACCACCCCCGACCGTGCGGTCGTCCACCTCCCCGACCAGCCCGACTATCACAACCACGTCGGCGGCCCGCACGCCGGCGCGATGTTCACGCTCGCCGAGTCCGCGAGCGGCGCGATCGTCCTCGCGGCCTTCGGCGCCCAGCTCTCCCGGGCCGTGCCCCTGGCCGTCAGCGCCGAGATCCGCTACAAGAAGCTCGCCAAGGGCCCCGTGACCGCCACCGCCGAGCTGGGCCGCCCCGCGTCCGAGGTCGTCGCCGAACTGGACGCGGGCGGGCGCCCCGAGTTCCCGGTGCACATCGCCATCACCCGCGAGGACGGCGACGTGACGGGCGAGATGACGGTCGTCTGGACGCTGCGGCCCAATTCATGACCTCTGACCTGTGGAGACGCCGATCTGGCGCTTCCGCAGGGCACATTCGGGTCACACTGCCGCTTCGGTGATGGTGCCGATACCTACCGGCGAGATGTCCGTGGCGGCCCGGCCGCGATCCTCCGCTCCGGCGCGGCCACGGACACACACTGGCGGAAAGTGGCCGGCGGGTGTGCATGCCCCGTCCACCCGGCCACGTCACAGCAGCGCCGACAGCATCGGGTGGGACGTGGCGAGGAGGACCAGCCCCGTCGCGGCCGCCGCGAACGGCACGATGCGCAGCGGGCTGATCAGCAGGAAGCCCGCGTGCAACAGGACGGCCAGGGCGAGAACGGCGGGCGCGGGGAGCAGGCCGAGCACGGCGAGCCCGAGGAGGAGTTCGCCGACGGCCGTGACGACGGCGACGGCACGGCAGGCGGCGCGCGGTGCGGGCCGCAGGAGCAGCGCGCTCAGCGCCGTCTGCCGCGGCCAGGGCAGGAAGTCGTGGTTGCCGGCGGCGGCCTGGGCGGCGTTGTAGGCCAGGTTGTCGACGAGGACGCCGCCGTTCATGAAGTGCCGCGACCGCACTTTGCGCAGGCCCGCGACCAGGTACAGCTGTGCGGCGAAGAAGGAGGCGAGTGCTCCGCCCGCCGCCGTCCACGCCGGGCCGCCCACCGACCGGGCCGCGCCCGCCACGGTGAGGCACCCGGCGAGGAGCGCCAGGCACACCCCGGCGTACCGGACGCTGCCGTACCGCCGGTTGGCGACCGTCAAGGCCAGGACGGCTGCGGCGCATCCGCCGAGGGCCGCCGCCGTACCGCGCCCGGGGGCGAGCCGTGCGCCGACGCACGCGAACGCCAGCACCCCTCCCGTCGCGAGCATGGCACAGGCGAGACGGCGGTAGCCGGTGAAGAAGGAAGGTGGCGTCCAGCCGTGGCCGGGACGGTAGACCCGGCCGTCGGGGTGGTGCCGGGCGACGGCGCGGGCGTCGGCCATGACGACGCCGGCATGCCACACCATGGCGACGGCGAGCAGCAGTCCGGCGCCGGGCACCGCGGTGTTCACGGCGCCGCCCGCAGAGCGTCGGCCAGGACGCGCAGTTCCTGCCCGGCGGGCAGCCGGGCCACCCGCATGCGGTGCCGGGCGGGGTCGTAGTGCACCTGCCAGCCGCCCTCGGAGCCGATGATCAGACCGTGCAGCGGCATGTCGAAGCCGGCGCCCGCGAGCAGGTTCCGCAGCTCCAGGACGGTGAGGTGGTGGCCCGTGGGGGCGATCAGCAGCCGGTGCGGGGGCAGCACGGTGCGCTCGTCGGGCCCGGACCACAGGTAGCCCTTGGACGACCCGGAGTACATGCCCCAGGAGAACGGACGGTTCGGTGAGATCCGCGCTCCCCACACGACGAACACGGCCAGCAGCGCCACCGCAGCGGCGGTCAGCGCGATGGCGGCCCAGGCAGGCACGGTCCGGCCCCCGTTCAGCGCGCGGCCCGGTAGACCGATACGTGATACGGGCAACCGTCGCGGAACGGCGCCCCGGCCCAACTCCCGTACCGCTCCCGCAGCTCCAGCCCGGCCAACCGGGCCATCAGGTCCAGCTCGCCGACGCCCGCGTAGCGGAAGGAGACCTGGATGTGCACACTGCCGCTCCCGTCGGCCGGTGTGACCGCGTAGTGCGAGTGGTACCGCTGACGGGCGCTGTCGAACCGTCGGTAGCGCACGACCAGATCCCCGTCCTGATGGGGCATCACGCGGCCGCCCGACCACTGCGCACCGATCAGGACCTCGGGGACGATCGCGTCCAGGACGAACACGCCGTCGGCGCCGATCAGGCTCGCCGCATGACGGAAGCAGCGCAACTGATCTTCCTGGGAGGGGAGTTCGAAGAAGGTTCCGCCGGCGACGAAGACCACGTCGACGGTGCGCCCGTCCGCCGGCAGCCGGGTGAAGTCCCCGATGGTCACCGGGATCCGGTCGCCGCCGGGCTTGGCCGCCAACTGCGCCGCCATCTCGGGCGAGGCGTCGACCCCCTCGACCTGAACGCCGCGCCGGGCCAGCGGCAGCGCTATCCGGCCGGTGCCCACTCCCAGTTCCAGCGCGGTCCCGGAGCCGGCGAGCCGGGCGAGGAAGCCGACGGTGTCATCGGTCTGAGCTTCCTTGCCGAACCAGGCGTCATAGCGGTCGGCGAACCGCCGCGTGTACGCGGGGGACTCGGGGGATGCGGACACGGGCTTCTCCAAGGGGCGTCGGGGGAGGTCGGCGGGAGGAAGAGCCGGGGCACGAGGCCGTCCGCGGTTCAGCCGAGCGGGTGCGGCAGGCGCCGCCCGGCCGTTCCACGAGGCAGCGCCGCCGGGTCCGGTTCGTTCGCGGGCAGACGCCGGGCACCGGGGGCGACCACGCGCACCACCGCCGGCTCGCCGTACCCCGCTCCAGGAGCGGAGGAGTCCACCTCGACGACGTCCTCGCCGGTGCGCTCGGCCAGCAGGCGCGGCAGCCCCTCCGCCACCGGAGCCGCCGTCGGCCAGGGCGCTGCGGTGGCCCCGCGCAGGAGAGCGGCGAGACTGTCCTGGCGGTGGAAGGCGTGCAGCGCGTGTTCCAACGGGCCGCTCGGCAGCCGCCCCGGCCCGCGCTCCCGCATCCGGCCCCATGCGGCGCGGGCGCTCGCGGTGCCCATGCTCCAGCGAACCATCAACGCCTCGTGGACGGCGGAGACCGCGGCCGACGCCGGGTCCCCCGCGGTGGCACGGGCGCCGAAACTCTGCCGCGTGCCGTCGTCCGTGCGCAGACACGCCACCACGCACGCGGTACCCCCTGGACCGGGCAGCACGAGGCAGCGTTCCCGCAGGCGCAGCACGGCCAGCGCCCGTCGCAGCTCATCGCCGAGCGGCGCCGGTCCGGGCGGCGTCAGGCGGGGTGCGTCGTCGTACCAGGCGTGCCAGAACAGGTCGCGTTCGAGAATCTCCAGCACGGCGTGCTCACGCGCCCGCGCGGCCGTGAGGTGCGCCGCGAGCCCGGTGGAGCCGGGGCGCAACGGCGCCGGGCAGCCGACGGGCGGCCGGTGTGCCAGATAGACGGCACACGCCGGTACGAGCACCTGGCCACCGCCGGTCAGCGACTCTCCCACCACCCAGGGCAGCGTCGCCTCCCGCACCTCCGCCAGCGGTCGCAACTCCGGCCAGGCCCACGGGTCCAGGGCGGGCCTGCCGCACCGCCGCAGCGACGCGTACGACGCGACCACGGCCCGCTCCCGTGCCCGGTGCCCGGCGAGAACGCTGTGCGTCCGCTCCAACAGCTCGCCCCGGGCCCGCCGTACGACGTCCGCGCGATCCGTGCCGGCGGCCGACCCGATGATCACCGGTTGTCCGCCGGCCGCCTCGTTCGCCGTGAAGGCGCGACTGCGCGCGGCGGTTCTGCCGAGCACGAACCAGGGCGCGTCAGGGAACGGCTGAAATGTCTGGACCGGCCAGTCGCGAAGCCCTGCCGGTGGGATGTGGTGGGCGGACAGGGGCATCGGCTCGTCCTCTGTGGTCGCGCGGCCGTCCGGAGCAGGCAGCCGTCCGCCCGTGGACCCCGCGGCGAAGACCGCCTCGGCCTGCTCCAGCAGTTCCCGGCCGGTATCCGTCAGCACCCCGTCCCTGCTGCGCAAGGTCGCCGCGCCACGCCTGCCCCGGTCCAGCAGCAGGGCGTGGCGGGCGCGTACGGCCGGTCCTTCCGGCAGCCGCCGGTACAGCAGCACGCTGCGGGCCAGCACCACGACCTGCTGGAACAAGCCGGACAAGGGGCGGGGGTCGGCGCGCAGCGGAGTGCTCAGCAGTTCGTCGGCACCGGACGCCCGGAGGAAGGGAACGGAAGCGGCGGCATCGCATCGGTTGTGGGTGCCCTCGTGCACCAGTGCCTCCGCGAGCCGGACGTGGCCGGCCGGCCCGTCGGGCTCCTGGCCGGTCAGCCGCCGGCTGTTGACGAAAACGGCGCCGTGCACGGTGAAGTCGGTGAACCCGTCGATTCCCCAGCCACCGAGAAGTACCACCTGGCGCAGCGTCACATCGAGTTCCGCGGCCATCTGCGGCCAGACCGCGCGCAGCGTCCGCCACGCCTCTTCGAGCACCCCGCGCTGCCCGACGCTCCAGTCGACCACCGCCACCGTGCGCGCGGCCGGGGAGCCGTCATCCGTACGCGTCCCGCCGGGCCCGCCGGGCTGTCCATGGGCCCCGGCGGCCGGTTCCGGAGCCTGCCGCAGCGCCCGCAGGACGCTCTCCTCCACGTGCTGCTCTCCGGGAGACGCCAGGTCCACCGCCCAGCCGGTGCGCTCGGCCGTGCACCGGGCCCGTGCCGTGCTGCGGCGGGCCCGGAGCACGACCGTGCGTACCTGCTCCGCAGCGCGCTCCCGGTCCGGGGGCGACGGACGTTCCCGCCGTGCCCGCTGCAACCGGTGGGCCAAGGCATGCAGCCCCGGGTAGCGCAGGTCGTCCCGCTGCCACGTGCCGGCGGCGCAGCCGGCCGACGTGAGGATCCCGGCCACCAGATCGCTCAAACGGTTCTCGTCACGCGCGGCCGGTCCGGCATCCGGTTCGATTCGCACACACCCTCCTGAAGCGTTGTCCCAGCGGTGTGCCCTCACTGGTGGCCGGACCGGCGAAGCGCGGCCCGGCCACCGGCGGTCGACCGAGGGTCAATCGTCGTCCGGGAGGTCGACCATGAGCGCGTATTCGGGGAGTTCCTCCCCGCCCACGACCTCGATCTCGATCTCGATCTCACGTACCTCTTCCATCAAGCACTCCTTGTCCTCACCGGAGGTGCGGTCGTCACCAGCCGTGGCGACGACACACGTCGACGGTGACAGTCCGGAACAAGGGGAGGCAAGGCTGAGGATCGGACATCGTGACCGGTTCTTCCGGATCCGGCCCGCGGTTGATCCCGCGGAGCCGGTCCGCCGTCTCCCGGTATCGGGAAGCCCCGGAGCGCCGATGCGCTCCGGGGCTCCGACGGTCTTCCGGAAGGGGTCATCCGGCCTGGACCCGGAGGAGGGTGGAAGCCGACTTCTTGGTGCCCACGAGGAAGGTCAGGCCGGCGTCCCGGGCCGGACCGTGGGCGAGAGCCTTCACCGCGATCATCAGCAGGGAACTCGAGCCCTTCCCCGACAAGGCCAGGTCGACGTTCTCGAAGGTGACGGTCTGGCCGTGCCGCGGCAGGGTCTCGTCGTAACGCGACTCGTTCCTGTAGTCGTCCCGCACGATCAGCTGAACCAGGTTGTTGTTCTCGGGGACGAACTGCAGGCCCGTCGCCGACGGGAGGGACACCTGGACGGTCTGCCGGGAGACGTCGCCCTCTTCACCGGCCTGCAGGTGCACACCCGGGTAGCAGGTCTTGCCGTCGCGTGGCAGCGTCATCGGGTCCCCGCTCGGTGACACGGAGAAGCCGGAGTCGTGCAGTCGCACGGACACGTCCGCCAGCTGTGCGCCGGAGTAGAACCCGAGCTGGGTGTCGTCCGCGAACCTGATGTAGGCCTCCGTCGACACAGCGGTGAAGGAACGCCGGTGCTGTTCCCAGTACCGCGCCCAAATGCCGCCGACGAGCGCCGTGTCGGCGGGCCGGACCTCGACGAGATCCCTGTCCAGCGCCGCGGTCCTGTCCGCGTACGGGGAGGAGCCGTCGGTGATGCTGTACTGCATCCGTACGGGATGAGGGCCGCCCTGGGCGAACGCGGCTCCCGCCAGGAAGGCGACGTCGTACCGGGCACCGGGGATCAGCCCGGAGACGCGCTGCCCCACGAAACCGTGCCACAGGTCGCCGGCGCCGATGAGGTCGACGCAGTTGCTGCCGTGGGACGCGTCCCGCCACAGGTTCTCGTCGAAGGCGTAGCCGTGGCTGCGGATGTCGATGTAGTTCTCGCGCGGCCCCCGGTCGTTGCCGAGGTTGTTGCCGCTGCTGCCGTAGTCCCACTGGGCGAGGTAGACGTTTCCGGCGTGTGCGACCGCGTTGATGTAGGCGTACTCGGGCTCCAGGAATTTGGGCGCGTCCTGGAATCCCCCGTCCCTCACCAGGTTGGGGTTGGGGTTGCCACTGTCCGCAGTGGGGGTCTGCAGAACAGGGAAAGTCGATGTCACGGGTTTTCTCCTTCGTCGGACAGCGCGGGCGACTCCCATGCCGCCTCGCGGGGCTTCTCTCCCGGACGAGTCGCTCAGCTCGCGGGGAGGGGCATCGAGCGCGGCGCGCCCGCCACATGGAAGGACTTCCGCCGCTTCGCGTCGTGGAGCGACTCGACGGTGTCGCACCAGAGGTCGAGATCGGGGGTCGCGCTCAGCTCGGCGGAGCGGGCCTTCGCCCGGCGGGAGGCGCGGGCCCAGTTCTTCGGGTCCTTCAGCGAACTCAGCGCGTTGAGCCAGGCGTTGAGGTCGTCCCGGTAAGCGAAGACGCCGGCTTCGCCGAGGGACTCGACCAGTCCGGGGGTGGGATGGGCGATCACCGGGATGCCGGACGCCATGGCCTCCACCGCCACCCGCCCCCAGGACTCGTACAGGCTGGGCATGAGCATCACGCGCGCGCGGCTGTACACGTGCTCGCGCATCTCGTTCCCGGGTACGCCGTCGACGACTTCGCAGTTGGGCAGCCGCGTCGGCGGTGCGACCTGCTGCCCGTAGGCGCCCCGGACACCGAGGAACTTCCACTCGGGCGCCCACGCGGCGATCTGCCAGAAGATGTCGCCGCCCTTGTCGGGGTTGAGATTCACCAGGGTCACGTGCTCGCCGGGCGTGGTGCGGTAGTCCTCCGCGATCACGGGAGGGCGGACCACGATGGTGCGGCCGGGCAGGAATTCGTCGGGGTACTGCCCGTAGTGGATCTCGCCGTCCCGGCGGATCCATTCGCTGTTGTAGACGACGAGGTCGGCTCCCGCCGCGTTGTGGAAGCTGGTGGCGAAGTTGTCGTGGCAGATCACGACCACCGGGATCCGGCGGGCCCGCGCGAGTCCCGACACGATGGGGACGTTCTCGAACTGGGACAGGAGCACGTCCGCCTCCTGCGCGGCGGTGGAGAAGTCGATGCCCTCCTGATAGGGCACGACCCGTACCCCGTCGATGTCGTAACTCTTCGGGATGCTCCCGGGGTGCGAGAGCCAGACCGTCACCCGGTGGCCGCGTGCGGCCAGGGGGCGGAGCATCGAGTGGAGCATCCACTCGGAGCCCGCGTTGTGGGCCGGCGGGTATCCGTACACCCGGGCCACGATGGACATGGTCCGTGACCTGGTGGGGGCGGGCAGCGGGTGCTTGCGGGGGCGGGATGTCACGGTGTCCACGTGCGTGGGTCTCCTTCGGGACGGGGCGTACGAGAACGTGACGGGAACGAAGGGCGGGGCGCCGTTGCCTGACCCGCCCGCGCGGCTTTTCGCGAGCCGGGCTCTCCCTGCGGCTCGCGAGCCGCGCGGGCGGGTTTCTCTCGTGGCGCCCCTCCGGCGGGAAGGCCCGACGGTCAGGCGGCCGTTGCGGCCTGGATGTCGATGCCTGCGGAGAGAGACGCCTGGTCGCCCACGGCGAAGGTCAGGCTCGTGCCGCCGATCGGGGCGTCCTTGGCCGCCTTCACGGGGACCCATACCGCCGACGTCACCGGCTTCGCGCCCGTGTTCGTCAGGTGCAGATCGACGCCCGTGAAGCAGACGGCCTGCCCGTCCTGTGCCAGGGTGCCGGGGTAGTGGTACGTGTTCTTGTCGTGCAGCACGGTGAGCTGGCAGTCCCCGAGCGAGCCCTCGTTGACGAATGCCAGGCCCTTGCCTTCAGGGAGCGCCACGTAGACGTCCTGCGGTGAGACCGTCCCGCTGTTGGCCGCCAGCACCACCACACCCGGGTAGCCGGGCTTGCCGCCGCGCGGCAACGGCACGCGCGTCACCGCGGGGGACACGGAGAACGGGATGTATTGCACGACGCGGATGACGGCCGAAGGCGATGCCTGGTCGCCCAGGGCGAAGGTCAGATACGTGTCGCCGGGCGGAGTGTCGCCGGAGGCCGTCACGGCGACCCAGGCCGCCGACACCGCGCCCTTTTTCGGCAGGGCCAGGTCGACGCCCTGGAAGACGGCGGCCTTGCGGTCCGGCAGCACGGTTCCGGGGTAGGACTTCGTGCCACCAGTGGAGTCCTGCACGGTCAGCTGACACGGGCCGTCGCTCGCGGTGTCGAACGCCAGGTCCTCGCCGCCCGGGAGCGACACGAAAACGTTCTGCGGAGGGACCGCGTCAGCGGTGGCCTTCAGCCGCACACCCGGGTAGACGGGTGCGCCGCCGCGTGCCGACGTCAGAATCCCCGGCGCTTGCGTCACGGAGAAGGGGACCCCGGTCCAGCCGCCGGGGGTCGGCCCGTCGGTCCCGGCCAGCGGGACCTGTGCGGCGGCGGGCGCGGTCTCGAAATCTGTCACGGCAATTTCCTCTCACTTCGGCCGGCGGATATTCCGCCGGAATGCGAAGGTGAAGTGCATTCACCGGAGCGTGTTCGGCGGATTCCCGCGGCGGGGGGTGAATGCCGGATCTCCCGTTCGGGCGGGTCCTCGACGGGAACCGCCGAACACGGAGAGAAACGTACGGTCGCCGGAACTCGGGCGTCAAAGCCGGGAATCGGCAAGAGCGGATCAACTGGCCACGGCATTTCCATGCCCCTCGCCGTGTCCGGTGACCGGCCTGTGCGGCGGGCAGAAAACATCGGTGAGCTGCGGTGATGAACGTGTTCTTGACGGCCGGGCAAGGGCGCAACGCTTATTGACGTCAAGCGGCATCGGATCTTCCGCATGTCTGGCCGGAATGAAGAACGGCCGGTCAGGAGCGTGTGCCTGGTCGTTTATGCGTGCCTGTCGAGCTTGGGCCGGATTCTGCCGCCGTTCTCACACTGGGTCACTGTCGCGCGCCGGCCGGGACGAGGGGCATCACTTCGGCGGGCGGGGCCGGATTCCGCTGTACCTCTCCGTCGTCCTGGCTGGTCGGAGGGGAGATGAGGCTGTTGAAAACGACAGAACTCCGTGCCGTTCCGTCGGTTTTCGGAAATGCCGTGACCGCGCCCGGGCCGGAATGCTCAACCGGAATGCCGACCGGAGGACTTGCCGGTCGTTTATCGGTGTGTCATGGGAGAGGGCTCGCGATCCGGGGAAGACGGTTTCACGCGAACCCTCCGATGTGTGTGCTGCGTCACCTCGCGGGCCTGTCGGGCATGGACGTCGCAGGTGACGCGGTACGGCGCGGGCCCGTGGCGGGGCCGCGCCGGCCGGGTGGGCGGATTCCTGGCGGCCGAAACACGTATTCAACGGGCGTTTAGCCGCCCGGTGCCTTCCGCCCCGCGTCCCGGAGCCGCGTCCGAAAAGCCGTCGCTCCGTGGTGCGTTGAGATACGTGGATCTGTGACGTGGAGCACGGCCGCACGTCCCGTCGGATTCCATGGCCGTGTTTCTTCTGTGTTCTCTTCCACTTCTTCTGCGTTTTCTTCTGCCCGCCGAGGGCGCCGCCATGCCGGGTGGAGACGGGGTGCCCCAGGGCGACCCGGAGAGGCGGCCCGAAGGGATGGCCCGAACAAACAGCCCATCCCTCGCAACCCGCGGGCCGCCGGGGGAGTCTTCTCCTCCAGTAGGCTTCCCGGCGTGCGCCCTTCCGGCGCACGCCGGGAAAGGTCGTCAACCGGGGAGGAACCGGCGTTGCACATCCAGGAGTGGCTCGAAACAGTACCGGCGGTCGCCGTCTACCTGTTGGTGGGCGGGGTCATCGGGCTGGAAAGCCTGGGTATCCCGCTCCCCGGTGAGATCGTCCTCGTCAGCGCCACGCTGATGGCCGCCACGCAGGACCACATCAACCCGTATGTGCTGGCCGCCTGCGCCATCGCGGGCGCGATCATCGGTGACTCCATCGGCTACATGATCGGCCGCAAGGGCGGCAAGCCGCTGCTGGCCTGGCTCGGCCGGAAGTTCCCCAAGCACTTCGGCGGACACCATGTGGCCAAGGCGGAGGCGTCCTTCACGAAGTGGGGCATGTGGGCCGTCTTCGTCGGCCGCTTCATCGCCCTGCTGCGGATCTTCGCCGGCCCGCTGGCGGGCGTGCTGAAGATGCCCTACTGGAAGTTCCTTATCGCGAACGTCCTCGGCGGCATCGTCTGGGCGGGCGGCACCGTCGCCGTGATCTACACCGTCGGCAAGGTCGCCGAGAAGTGGCTGAAGCAGTTCTCCTACCTGGGCCTGCTCGCCGCCGTGCTGTTCGGCCTCGGCTCGCTCCTCGTCATGAAGATCCGCGCCAAGAAGGCGAAGACGGACGAGGCCGCCGAGCCGAAGAGCGAGACGGAGGCCGTCGCGACGGTCGACTGACCCGGGACCCTTTCGTCCCCGAACGCCGGGCGGGCTGGAGGATTCCAGCCCGCCCGGCGTTTTCGCGTGCGCCGTCAGCCGCCGTCCTGGGCGATGCTCAGCCGTACGAGATCGGCGAGCGTCGGTGCCGTGCGCTTGGCCCGGATACGGCGAGTGTACGTGCCCACCGTGTGGACGCTGATGCCCAGCCGCCTGGCGATCTGGTGGTAGGTGAACCCGGCGCCGATGTGGGCGAGCACCTCGCGCTCGCGCGGCGACAGGCTCGGTGACCCGCTCTCGACGACGCTGTGGCCGGACATCTCTACTCCAGGAGGCGTGACGGCGTAACACGCGGCAGGGCCGGAAACAGCCGCGGGTGAAGCACATCCCCACCTGACGCACAAGGGGATCTAATCATGAAGCCGGTGAAATGCAAGCAAAAAAGAGGGCATTCTCGCCATAGTTGGCCGGTCGACGCTCCACGGGCAACGGCGTTCCACTGTCAAGTCCCCAACTCGCGTGGCTCCAGGACCGCTTCGAACCGGGCGACTGTGAGAGCGTCCACCGCTGCCCCCCCCCGGCGGCGAACCGGCTGCCGACAGGAGACGCACGCGCATGGGCCACTTCCGGCTGCTCGTCATCGGCAACGGCGTCTCGGCGTACGGCAGCTACCTCAACATGGTGGCCCTCAACGTCTTCGTCTACCACGTGACGGGCAGCGCGCTCACCGCCGGACTCTTCATGGCCGTACGGCTGCTGACCAACGTCGCGTCCGGCTTCGTGAGCGGCCGCCTCGTCGCACGCCGTGACCGCAAGAAGCTGATGGCGGGCGCCGACCTCACCCAGGCCGCGGCCCTGCTGCTCCTCCTGCTCGCGCCCGGCGGCGCCCGGGTCCCGCTGCTCTTCGCGCTGGCCGTCGTCACCGGCGGCTGCTCGACCCTCTCCCAGGTCGCGCTCCGCAGCAGCGTCCCGGAGATCGTCGGCGCCGAGCACCGGACCCGCGCCAACGGACTCCTGGTGACCGGCCGTTCACTCGCCATGATCGCGGGCTTCGCCTCGTCCGGGGTGATCGTCGCCCGGTTCGGCTACGCCACCGCCTTCGCGCTGGACGCCGTCACCTTCGTGATCTCCGCCGCGATCCTCCTCCTGTTCCCCCTCCGCACCCGCGCGGCCGCACCGGGGGACGACGCCGAGGACGGCGGCACCGCCCGGTGGGGCTACCGGACCCTGCTGCGCACGGCGCCGCTGCTGGCCGTGATGATCGCCGTCCGGTCGGTCGACGGGCTGGGCTCCTCGTCCCACAACGTCGCCCTGCCGATCTACTCCAGCGGCCTGGACCCCGGCCACCCCGCCACGTTCGTCAGCCAGTTCTGGGCGACGTGGGCCATCGGCAACATCGTCGCGCAGCAGGTCTGCGGCCGCCTGCTGCGCGGCCCCGGCCGCACCCCGGGCGAGCGGGCGTTCGCCGTCGGGTCCTGCGTGATGTCCGCCGCGTTCATCGTGGTCTTCACCGGCCTGCCCACCGCCCCCGCCGTCGCGGCCGCGCTCGTCGCCGGGACGGCCGACGGCTTCACCGAGATCGTCTACGTGTCACGGCTCCAGGCCGCTCCCGACGCGCAGCGCGGCCGCCTCTTCGGGCTGTCGGCCTCGGCGGAGAACACCGGCTTCGGCCTCGGCATGATCGTCAGTGCCGCCCTGCTCGACCACTTCGCGCCCCTGCCGGTGGTCGCCCTCTTCCACGGCCTCGCGATCGCCCTGTGCGTCGCCCTCCTCGTCGTCCTGTTCCGGCGCGGCGGCGCGCCGACACGGCCGGCGGCGGCGCGGGAGACGCCGGGCCGGGACGTCCCCACCGCGGAAGGACACAGCACATGAGCTCCCCGACCGACCCCCGTACGGCCGTCATCGGCATGGCCTTCCGGTTCCCCGGGGCCGATACGCCCGAGGAGTTCTGGCGCGTCGTCCGCGACGGCACGGACTGCGTCACCCGGTTCACCGACGACGAACTCGCCGCGGCCGGGGTGCCCGCCGAGCGGTACCGCGCCCCGGACTTCGTGGGTGCCTCCGGCATCCTCGACGACATCGCCGGGTTCGACGCCCGGCACTTCGGCATGAGCGCCCGCGAGGCACAGCTCACCGACCCGCAGCACCGGATGTTCCTGGAGTGCGCCCAGCACGCCCTGGAGAACGCCGGATACCCGGGGGAACGCGACGGCACCCGAGTGGGCGTCTACGCCAGCACCGGCCACCACCTGTACTCCATGGAGAGCTATCTCCTCAACAACGTCCTCCCCGGCTCGCCCGGCGCCGACTGGCTCTCCAGGATGCAGACCATGGTCGGCAACTACGCCGACTTCACCGCGACCCGCGCCGCCTTCCGGCTCGGCCTCACCGGGCCGGCCGTGAACGTCCAGACCGGCTGCTCCAGCTCCCTCGTCGGCGTCCAGCTCGCCGCGCAGGCCCTGGCCGCGGGCGACTGCGACATCGCCCTCGCCGGGGCCACCGCCGTCCACGTCCCCCAAGTCCTCGGCTACCACTACGTCAAGGGCTCGATCCTCTCCAGGAGCGGCCACCTGCGGGCCTTCGACGCCGCGGCCGACGGCACCGTCGGCGGTACGGGCGTCGCCGCGGTCGTCCTCAAACGCCTGGACCGGGCCCTCGCCGACGGCGACACCGTCCACGGCGTCATCCGCGGCTGGGGCGTCACCAACGACGGCGCGGACAAGAAGGCGTACACCGCCCCCAGCGCGCGCGGCCAGCGCGACGCCATCCGCCGCGCCCTGGACCGGGCGGGCGTCACCGCCGGCACCATCGGCTATCTGGAGACCCACGGCACGGGCACGCTCAAGGG
The DNA here is from genome assembly GCF_053594975.1 of Streptomyces sp. NPDC002537. Lineage (NCBI taxonomy): Bacteria > Bacillati > Actinomycetota > Actinomycetes > Kitasatosporales > Streptomycetaceae > Streptomyces > Streptomyces sp. NPDC002537. The sequence goes on along the minus strand of NZ_JBSFWT010000003.1, from coordinate 151,978 downwards.
CGACCCCATCGAACTGGACGGCGCCACCGCCGCCTACCGCGAGGACACCGACCGGACCGGCTACTGCGCGCTCGGCTCCGTCAAGGCCAACATCGGCCACCTCGACGTCTGTTCGGGACTGGCCGGCCTGATCAAGACGCTGCTCGTCCTGCGGCACGGCATCATCCCCCCGCTCGCGAACTTCACCCGGCCCAACCCCCTGCTCGCCCTGGACGACAGCCCCTTCCGCATCCCCCGCACCGCGACGCCCTGGCCCGCGGGCGACACCCCGCGCCGCGCCGGACTCACCTCCCTGGGCGTCGGCGGCACCAACGTCCACCTCGTCCTCGAAGAGGCCCCCGCGCCCGCGCCCCGTACCGGCCGCACCGCGCCACCGGGCGTCCTGGTGCTCTCCGGCAGCACCGGGGAGGCCCTCGCCGCCAACGCCCGCGCCTTCCGCGACCGGTTACGCCAGCGGCCCGTACCGGACCCGGCGGACCTCGTCACCACCGCCGCGCTCGGACGCACCCACGGCCGACACCGGCTGGCCGCCCTCGGGAGCACCCCTTCCGAGTTCGCCGACGCCCTCGGCTCCTGGCTCTCGGACACCCGCACCGCCACCGTCACCACGGGCACCCCGCCTCGCGAACGAGCCCTCCGCACCGGCTTCCAGTTCACCGGACAGGCCGCCCCCTACCCCGGCATGGCACGCCCGCTGTACGAACGCTTCCCCGTCGTGCGCGACACCCTCGACGCCTGCGAGCGCCTCCACCGCGACCTCCACGGCGGCACCCTGCTCGACCGGCTGCTCGGCGACACCGACGCGCGGGAGGTGTGGCCCACCGACACGGCCCAGCCCGCCCTGTTCGCGCTCCAGTGCGCGCTCGTCCACCTGTGGCGCGACACCGGGGTCGTACCGGACACCGTCACCGGCCACAGCGCGGGCGAGTACGCCGCCCTCCACGCCGCCGGGGCGCTGTCCCTGGAGGACGGCCTGCGGATCACCGCCGAACGCGGGCGGCTGATGCGGCGGCACTGCGCCCCCGGCGCGATGGTCGCGGTGCCGGTCGACCGCCCGACGGCGGAGGCGCTGGCCGCCGAGGTGCCGGGCGTCGAACCGGCCGTGGCCAACGGTGAGTCGAGCCATGTCCTCGCCGGACCCGCCGCGGCCGTCGACCGGCTGTGCGCCCTGCTGGACGAGCGCGGCATCCGGGGCGAGCGGCTGCCCGTGGCCCACGCCTTCCACACCGCCCTGATGGACCCGGTGCTGGAGCCCCTCAGGGCGGCGCTCGACACGGTGACGTTCCGGCCGGTGACCGTCCCCCTCGTCAGCGGCCTCGACGGACGGACGCGCCCGCCCGGCTGGACCCCCGACACCGGCCACCTCGTACGCCACACCCGGGAACCGGTGCGCTTCGACGCGGCCCTGCGCGGCATCACCGCGGACGTCCTGGTCGAGATCGGCCCGCACACCACGCTCAGCGGCCTGGCGCGGCGGGCCCTTCCGGACGTCCGGGCCGTGCCCACGCTGCGCCGCGGCGCGGGGCTCGGGGCGCTGTGGTCGGCGGTCGCCGAACTGCACTGCGCGGGCGCGGAGATCGACTGGCGGACGCTGGTGGCGGGCAGCGGCGGGCGCAGGATCCCGCTGCCCGGCTACCGGTTCCGGCACAAGGACTACTGGACGGGACCGGGGCCGGCGGCAGTCCGGTCCGGCACCACAGTGAGAAAGGGAACCGTAGTGGTACAGCACGAGGCAGCGGTCGAGCGGGTGCTCCGGCACATCGTCGGACTCACCGCCCGGTATCTCAGCCACGACCCCGACGAGATCACCGGGGAGACGTCCTTCTTCGACCTCGGCGCAGACTCGCTGCAAATGATCAGCGTGCTGCGGGAACTGGAGCAGGAGCACCGGGTCAGGATCTCGATGCGGGAGCTCTTCGAGGAGACCGGCACACCGCGCCTGCTCGCGGAACTGATCGCCGGCCGGATCGCCCCGGCGGGCGGCCCGGCGGAGGGGTTCGCCGCGGACGCCCCGGCGGACACGGCCGTGTCCGAGCCGGCGCCCGCACCGGCGGCTCCTGAGCGGACAACCGGCCCCGTACCGCTGCCCGAGCCCCAGCCCCCGGCGGCCGCCGGGACACCGGCCTACGCCACCCGCGACGAGTTGGAGGACCTCGCTGGCAAACTGCATCAAATAGCGCAGATACAGCTCCAGATGATGTCCCAGCTGTCGCAGTTGCTCGCGCTCCAGACGGCCACCGTGACCACCGCGACCACCGCGCTCAACGGGGCCGCCAACGGCAAGGCCACCGCGTGACCGGGCTCGCCGCCGCCTCCGCGGCCCTCGACCAGGACCTGGCCGCCATGGCCGAACTCTCCCGGCGCATCGCCCGGCAACTGGAGACCCCCGAGGCGGCGGAGCCGCGGCGCGTGCACGGCCCCCGCGTGAACGTCCCGCGCACCGCCGGGATGGTGCAGGGCGCCTCCCCCCGCTCGCAGCAGGAGCACCTCGACGACCTCGTACGCCGCTACACCGCCCGCACCCCGACGTCCAAGGAGATCGCCCAGCGCCATCGCCGGGTGCTCGCCGACAGCCGGGCCGTCGTCGGGTTCCGCAGCGGCACCAAGGAGATGCTCTACCCCATCGCCGGGCGGCGCGCGAGCGGATCGCGGCTGGAGGACATCGACGGCAACCACTACGTCGACATCACCATGGGCTTCGGCGTGCTCCTCTTCGGCCACGAGCCGGACTTCGTCACCGAAGCCGTCCGCGAGCACCTGTCCCGCGGCATCCAGCTGGGCCCCCGCACCGTCGAGACCGGTGAGGCGGCCTGCCTGCTCGCCGAGCTGACCGGCATGGAGCGCGTGGCCTTCGCCAACTCGGGCACGGAGGCGAACGCCGCCGCGATCCGCCTCGCCCGCGCCGCCACCGGCCGCCACAAGATGGTCATCTTCAACGGCGCCTACCACGGCCACGCCGACACCGTCCTCGGGCGCGCCGCCGGACCGGAGGCCGACCGTGGCACCGTGCCCGTGTCCAGCGGCATCCCGCACAGCGCCGTCGCCGAACTCCTCGTGCTCGACTACGGCGCCGAGGCGAGCCTGGAGACGATCGAACGGCACGCCGCCGACATCGCCGTGGTCGTCGTCGAACCCGTCCAGAGCCGCCATCCGGAGCTCCGGCCCGCCGAGTTCGTCCGCAGGCTCCGCGAGCTGACGCACCGGCACGGCATCGTGTTGATGTTCGACGAGATGCTGACCGGCTTCCGCCCGGCGCCCCGCGGCGCCCAGGAGCTCTACGGCGTGGTGCCCGACCTCGCCACCTACGGGAAGCTGCTCGGCGGCGGCTTCCCCATCGGCGCCGTCGCGGGCCGCGCGGACATCATGGACGGTGTCGACGGCGGCTTCTGGCAGTACGGCGACGACAGTTACCCGCCCGCCGACACGACCTTCTTCGGCGGCACGTACATCCAGCACCCGGTGTCGATGGTCGCCGCCCGTGCCGTCCTCACCCACCTCAAGGAGCACAGCCCCACCCTCCAGGAGCGGCTCAACGCCCGTACGGCAGGGCTGGCGGCCGAGCTCAACGGCTTCTTCGAGGAGGAGGAGGAGTTCCCGCTGCGGATGAGCCACTTCGGCTCGCAGTTCCGCTTCGAGCACCGCGCCGACATGGAGCTGCTCTACCACCACCTCATGCTGCGCGGCGTCCACGTCTGGGAGTGGCGCAACTTCTTCCTGTCCACCGCGCACACGGACGGCGACCTCGAGTTCATCGCGGACGCCGTCAGAAGCTCGCTGCGCGAACTCCGCGGGGCGGGCTTCTTCCCGGGCACGGGGCGGGCCACGCGGTCGGCCGTGAGCGCGCCCCGTACGGGACCGGCGGCGGTAGCCGCCCCCGCGCGGCCTGCGGCGTCAGCCGTGAGCGCGTCCCGTACAGAGCCCGTGGTGTTCGCCGCGGCCGTCGGACCGTCGGCATCTCTCGTGACGGCCGCGCCCGTCGAGGCGCCCGGCGCTGTCACGGCCATGCCGTGGAACGGCTCCGCGCAGGCGGCAGCCCCCAGCGAGGAACCTGCAGCGTCAGCCGCGAGCGCACCCTTTACGGGACCCGCGGCGGCAGCCGCCCCCGTTCCCCGTAGGGACACCGCCCCCGACTTCAGCCTCTACTTCTTCGGGGACTACCCCCAGGACGAGTCCCCCCGGCACGGCAAGTACGAACTGCTCATGGAGGCCGCCCGGTTCGCCGACCGGCAGGGGTTCCACGCGCTGTGGATGCCCGAGCGGCACTTCCACTCCTTCGGCGGGCTCTTCCCCAACCCCGCCGTGCTCGCCGCCGCCCTCGCCCGCGAGACCGGGCGGATCCGGCTGAACGCGGGCTCCGTCGTCCTGCCCCTCCACGACCCGATCCGGGTCGCCGAGGAGTGGTCGATGGCCGACAACCTCTCCGGAGGACGGGTCGGCATCGGCGTCGCGAGCGGCTGGCACGCCCACGACTTCGTCTTCTTCCCCGACCGCTTCGGCCGCCACAAGGAGGCGATGTACGAGCAGTTGGACGAGGTCCGGCGGCTCTGGCGCGGCGAGAGCCTCACCCGCAGGACCGGGGACGGCGAGACCGGCATACGGCTCTTCCCCCGGCCCGTGCAGGACGCCCCGCCGATGTACACGGCCGTGGTCGGCAACCCCGCCTCGTACGAGCTCGCCGCCCGCCACGGCCTCGGCATCGTCACCAATCTGATGACCCAGACCGTCGACCAGCTCCGGGAGAACATCGCGCGCTACCGCCGCACCCGGGCCGCGCACGGCCTGGACCCGGACACCGGCCGGGTGGCCGTCCTCCTGCACACCTACCTCGCCGACAGCCACGAGACCGCGCGCGCCGACGCCTACGCGCCCCTGTCGCGCTATATGCGCGCGTCGCTGTCGCTGTTCGGCGGGGTCGCCAACAGCCTCGGGCACAACGTCGACCTGGCCGCCCTCGACGAGGACGACCTGGACACCGTCTTCCGCCGCGCCTACGGCCGCTACTGCGACCAGCGCGCGCTCATCGGCACCGTCGACACCGTCTCACCCGTGATCGACGCGGTGACCGCCGCGGGCGCCGACGAGATCGTCTCGCTCGTGGACTTCGGGGTGGCCCCCGACGCCCTGCGGGCCTCCCTCACCCGCCTCGACGCGCTGCGCCGCCGCTACCGGGAACCGGCACGGGCCGAACACGCCCCGCTCTCGCCCGGCCAGCAGCGCGTCTGGTTCCTGGAACAACTGCTTCCGGGCCGGACCGCCTACAACGAGACCAAGGCCGTCCGCCTCGACGGGCCGCTCGACGTGCCCGCGCTGCGCGCCGCGCTGCGCGGCCTCGTCGCCCGCCACGAAGGGCTGCGCACCGTCTTCCGGGAGATCGACGGCGAGCCCCGGCAGCTCGTACGGGAGCCGGGCGAACCGGACTTCGCCGTCGTCGACGGCACGGGCACCGGGGACGCCGTGCGCGAGGTACTGGCCGCCGAGAGCGCACGCCGCTTCGACCTCGTGGACGGGCCCCTGTTCGTCACCCGCCTCGTGCGGCAGGACGAGGAGCGGCACGTCCTCGTCCTCTCCCTCCACCACATCGTCGTCGACGCGGCCTCCGCCGCCGTCCTGGCCCGGGACCTGTCCGCGCTCTACCGCGCCGAGCGCGACGGCACCCCCGCCGGTCTCCCCGAACTCGCCCGGAGCTACGCCGACCACGCCCGCGCGCAGCTCGCGGCCCCGTCCGGCACCGCCGAGGACCTGGCGTACTGGCGCACCGCGCTCGGCGGCGACCTGCCCGTGCTCGACCTGCCCACGGACCGGCCGCGGCCCGCGACGATGACCTCCAACGGCCGGGCCGTCTTCCGCACCCTCGACGCGGAACTGTCCACGCGGCTGCGGGAGCTGGGCCGCGGCCACCGCGCCACCCTGTTCATGACCCTGCTCACCGGATACGCGGCGCTGCTCCACCGGATCACCGGGCAGGAGGACATCGTCATCGGCACCCCCATGTCGAACCGGCCGCAGGACGCCGGGGACCTGCTCGGCTTCTTCGTCAACACCCTCGCCCTGCGCGTCGACCTCTCCGGCGACCCGGCCTTCGGCACCCTCCTGAACCGGGTGCGCGCCGTGGCCCTGGACGCCTACGACCACGCCGCCGTGCCCTTCGAGACCGTGGTCCGCGAGCTCGCGCCGCCGCGCGCGACCGACCGCACCCCGGTCTTCCAGACGCTCGCCGAATTCGAGCGCGACGAGCCGTTCCGCTTCGACCTGCCCGGCATCCGGGCCACCCCGCTGGACGAGGGCCCCGACAAGGCCCTCACCGACCTCGCCGTCTACTTCACCGACCGGCCGGAGGGCATCCGCTGCCACGTGGAGTACAACACCGACCTGTTCGACGCGGAGACCGTCGACGGATTCCTCGACACCTTCCGCGCGCTCCTCGAAGCGGCCGCCGAGGCGCCCGCGACCCCGCTGTCCCGGCTCGCCGCACCGGTCGCGCACGGCGACGCCGTACCGGAGTCCTGGGAACGCGGCCCGGCCCGCCCCCTGGACGACGGCACCACCGTCCACGGGCTCGTCGCCCGCCAGGCCGCCGAAGGGCCGGACCGCACCGCCGTGGTCTGCGGCGACACCGTACTGACCTACCGTCAACTCGACGCGCGCGCCGAGCAGTTGGCGGCCGTGATCCTGGAGCGCACCGGCCCCGCGGGTCCCGACGACACGGTCGCCCTGTGGCTGCCCCGCTCCACCGACCTCGTCGTCGCGATGCTCGCCGTCCTCAAGAGCGGCCGCGCCTACCTGCCGCTCGACCCCGCCCTCGGGCGGGCCCGCGCCGAAGCCGTCATCGCGGAGTGCGGGACCAGGGCGGTGATCGGCGCCCCGGCGGAGACCGCGGCGCTGCGCCTGCCCGACGGCGTCGCCGTCGTCACCCCCGAGGACACCCCGGCCGGCACCGGCGCCACCGCTCCGGCCACCACCGGCCGCGAGTCCCTCTGCTACGTCATCCACACCTCCGGCAGCACCGGCAGCCCCAAGGGTGTCGCTGTGTCCCACCACAGCGTCCTCGACCTGTGCCAGTGGCACCGCCGGCGCTTCGCCTTCACCCCCGCCGACCGCAGCGCCGCCGTGTGCAGCCAGAGCTTCGACGCGTCGGTCATGGAGATCTGGCCCGCGCTGACCACGGGCGCCTCCGTCGCCGTCGCCGAGGACGACGCCGTGCGCAAGGACCCCCTCGCCCTGGCCCGGTGGTACCGGAAGCAGAACGTCACGTTCTCCGTCCTGCCCACGGCCCTCGCCGAAACCGTCCTGGAGCTCGCCCCGGACGACCAGCCGCCCCTGCGCCACCTGCTGCTCGGCGGCGACGTCCTCCGGACCCGCCCACGACCGGGCACACCGTACGAGACCGTCAATGTGTACGGGCCCACCGAAGTCACCGTGCTGTGCACGACGGAGACCGTCGCCCCCGACGGCCACGGCGAGATCGGGATCGGCCGCCCCGTCGACAACGTCCGCCTGCGGGTGCTCGACGAGGCGGGCGACGCGGTCCCGGTCGGCACCGTGGGGGAGCTGTACGTCGGCGGACCGGGCGTCGCCCGCGGCTACCTCGGCAGGCCCGCGGCGACGGACGAGCGCTTCCGCACCGACCCCGTGGCCGGGCGCGTGTACCGCACGGGCGACCTCGTCCGGTGGACCGAGGACGGGCGCCTGGAATTCCGCGGCCGCGCCGACGACCAGGTCAAGATCCGCGGTTTCCGGGTCGAGCCGGAGGAGACCGTCCGCGCGCTCAAGGCGCTCGACGGCGTACGGGAAGCGGCCGTGCTGGCCCGCCGTGACGGCCGCGGCGAGGCACACCTCGCCGCCTTCGCCGTCCCCGCCGACCCGGTGGGGGAGACCGCCGCCGACCGGCAGGCCTTCGCCGACCTCATGGCCGACGAACTCGCCGCGCGGCTGCCGGACTACCTCGTACCGCGGGCGTGGGCGGTCCTCGGCGCCCTGCCGTACACGCCGGGCGGCAAGCTGGACCGGGCGGCCCTGCCGCCGGCCGACCTCACGACGGGAGCCCCGGCCCCCGAACCCGTCCCCGAAACCATCCTTGAAACCGTCTCCGAACCCGGCCCCGTTCCCGGGCCGTTCCCCGGCATCGAGCCACGGCTGCGCGCCCTCTGGGCCGACCAGCTCGCCGCCGACCCCGGACGCGTCCGGCCCGAGGCCTCGTTCTTCGACCTCGGCGGGCACTCGATCACCGCCATCCGGCTCCTCAACCGGGTCCGCGCGGAATTCGGCACGGACTACCCGATGGCCGACTTCTACCGGGAACCCACCCTCCGGGCCATGGCCACCCGGCTGTCCGGGGACGACGGTGGCGAGGACGCCGAGGACGCCGAGGACGTCGAGGGGCGGGCGCCGGTCACGGTCCAGCAGACCGCCCACCTCGCCGCACACCGACAGCACGCCCTGCCCCAGGTGTTCAACGTCGCCCTGCGCGTCACCCTCACCGGAACCCTGGACGTACCCGCGCTCCGCACCGCGCTGACCCGGCTCGTGGCCCGCCACGAGGGCCTGCGCACCCGCTACGCCGAACACGCCGGGGAGACCCACCAGGAGGTGCTCCGCCCCCGGCCGGTGGACCTGCCCGTCGAGGACCTCACCCCGTACGCCCCCGAGGCCCGCGCCGCCGAAGCGGAGCGGATCGCCGCCCGGACCGCGAACACCCCCTTCGACCCGGCACGGAGCACCGCACCGGTCCTCCGGCTGCTGCGCACCGGCACGGAGCGATGGGCGCTGCTCCTCGTCCTCCACCACACCATGTGCGACGGATGGGCGGTCAGCGTCCTGCTGAAGGAGCTCGCCGCCCTCTACACCGCCGCCACGACCGGCGCGCCCGACACCCTCCCGGCGGCACCCCCGCAGCCCACCGCCTACGCGCGATGGCAACGGAAGCACGCCCTGGAGACGGACACCGCGCCCAGGACGGCGTACTGGCTGCACGAACTCGACGGCGCCCCGCTCCGGCACGCCCTCCCGCTCGACCGGCCCCGCCCGGCCGCGCTCAGCGGGCGGGGCGGCGTGGTGACGTTCACCGTCCCGGCCGACGTACGGGCGGACGTGGACCGGCTGGCCGCCGCCCGCGGCACGACGCCCTTCGCGGTCACCGCGGCCGCCGCGGCCCTGCTGTTCGCCGGGAAGTCCGGCCGCACCGACGTCGTCCTCAACGTGCCCTACGCCAACCGGGAGCGCCACGAGCACGAAGCGCTCGTCGCCTGCACGGTCCTGTCGTTCGCCCTGCGGGTCCGCACCGACGGGAGCTTCGCCGACCTCGTGGACCGGGTCGGCCGGACCGCGGTCCGGGGCGTCGACCACCTCCTGCCGCCCGCGGCCGTCGCGACGGCCCTGCGCGAACGGCTCGGCGCCGACGTGCCCGCCCGGCTGCCGCTCGGCTTCGCCTACCAGAACTCCCTGGAGACGGACATCGAACTGCCCGGCGTGACCGTCGCCGTCGAGGACCTCGCGCCCTCCGCGTCCCGCGCGGAGCTCAGCCTCGGGCTCGTCCCCGCCGGGGCCGCCCTCACCGGATTCGCCGAGTACAGCGACGACCTCTGGGACCGGGCCACCGTGGAGCGCTGGACGCGCGACTACACCGGGCTGCTGGCGGAGGAGGTACGGCGGGCCCTGCGCGCGTGACCCGCGGCGCTGGAGGCGGCGGTGGGGGAAAGATCACAGGCCACCGCCGGCTCCGGGGCGGACCCGGCTGAGTACGGTGAACGGGTGCCGAAGAACCGGAACACGTTCTCATTCGACGCCCCTCCGGCCCTCAGGGCCTGGGGGCGTCGCGCCGCGTCGCGTGCGGTCCACCGCGGCTGGCGGTGGATCCAGCAGGCCGGCGCGGTGACCGCCGACCGCCCCGGCCCGTACCGCTTCGCCAGGATCGGCACCGCCACCCGCCTCGCGTTCCCCCTGGGCACCGTGTTCGGCGAGCGGTGGATCGAACTGGGGGACCACTGCATCATCGGCGAACAGGTCACCCTGACCGCGGGCATGATGCCCGGCCTCGACCTCGGGCCCGAACCCGTGCTGCGCCTCGGCAACGGCGTGGTGCTCGGCCGGGGCAGCCACGTCGTGGCCTCCCAGCCGGTGACCTTCGGCGACGACGTGTTCTGCGGCCCGTACGTCTACGTCACCAGCGACAACCACTCCTACGACGACCCCGACCAGCCCATAGGCCGCCAGTGGCCGCGCAGCGCGCCCGTCACCATCGGGTCGGGCAGCTGGCTGGGCACCGGCGCGGTGATCCTCCCGGGGGCGCGGCTCGGCCGGAACGTCGTCGTCGCGGCGGGCGCGGTCGTCCGCGGCGAGTTCCCGGACCACTCCGTGGTGGCGGGCGCCCCGGCGAAGGTGGTCCGCCACTGGGACCCCGAAGCGGGCTGGATCCCCCCGCTGCGCACCCCGGCACCGGTGCCGATCCCGGAAGGGGTCACTCCGGAGCAGCTCCTGTCCCTGGAGCAGTGACCGCGGCGAGGTCCGGGCCGCCGAGGGTATGGGCAACCGCGCCGACCGGGCCGATGCTGGGCGCACAGCCGGTCGGCCGCCCGGCTTGTGAGGAGGACCGGCATGGGCATATGGGGACAGGACTGGGCCGACTACCAATCCTCGGCCCCGGATGTCGGCGGCCTCTCGTTCGCCATCGTCAAGGTGACCGAGGGCCTGTCGTTCCTCAACCGGAAGTGGGTCGCGCAGCGCGATCACGCCAAGGCGCACGGCCTGGTCTGGGGCGCGTACCACTACCCCCACATGGCCAACAGCCCCATCGGCGAGGCCGACTTCTTCCTCGCCCAGGTCGACTGGCGGCCGGGTGACCTCGTCACCCTGGACTGGGAGGGGTACGACGACGCCAACCAGGGTGTGCCGCGCGCCCGTCAGGCCGCCTACAAGGAGACCTGGCTGCGGTACGTGAAACGCCGCCTTCCGTACAATCCGGTCGGCATGTACGCGAACCTCGACTACTGGCGGAACGTCGACACCACGGGCTTCTACGGCGACTTCCTCTGGATCGCCACCGCCGGGCGGCGCGCCGGATCCCCCGGGATCGCCGCCGACTGGCTGTTCCACCAGTACAGCGACAGCGGCGGCGTGGACCGCGACTACTGCCGTCTCGACAGCGCCGGCGAACTCCGCGCCTGGGCGCTCTCCTTCCAGCCCGCCCCACCCTCCCCGGAGGACGACATGCCCCAATGGCAGAGCGGCCAGATCACACCCGGCGACCAGCCCACCGTGGTCCTGGTGCCCAGCGGAACGGCCTGGAGCGCCTACCCGAACCGGCGCCTCCACCTCGGCATGGACCAGATAGCCCCGACGTCACCCGGGGGAACGGTCCGCGTCGCCATCCACAACGGCACGAGCTGGCGCAGCATCCAGTCCGTGGAACTCGCCGCCGCCAGAGGCATCGTCGACGTCCCGCTCGCCCCGGACGACGTCAAGGTCAGCCTTCAGACGACGGTGGCGGGTGTCGCCTATGCGGTGGAGAGCTGGTGAGTCGCGCGCAACTGCCGAGCCCTGCAGGCCAGAACTGCAAGAGCCGGCGCTCGACGCCGCGCACGACCCCGACATCAGCGGCCTTGAGCCTCCCTTTGTCCGTCAAGGGCGGCCAGGACCCGACAAGTGTCCGTGAGATCGGCCAGAACGGCGTCGGCCCCGGCCGCCCTCAAATCTTCGATGCCGCTTCGCCCGGTCGCGACCGCGACGGTCCGAACCCCGTGAGCCGTGCCGGCTTTGACACCCGCAGGGGTGTCGTCGACGATCACGGCGTCCTTCGCCGACAACCCCGCACGTTCCAGGGCCAGGTGGACGAGGTCGGCGCGCTCGTCGGCGTCTTCGCCGTACGCTCCGAGGGCCCAGCGGATGTGCCCGTCAAGGCCGAAGGTCTGGAGCTTGATTTCGGCTACTGCTCGCACATTGCCGGACACCACACTCTGTTCCCAACCCGCTTGGGCCGCCACGGCGTCCAGCACGGCTGCGGCCCCCGGCAAGGCGTGCCCCTGCTCGCGTAGGTCCGTGGCCCTCAGCGCGTGTGCTTCGGTAAGTGCCTGGGCGAACCGCTCGAAGTCTTGGCGGTCGGTGCGGAGCCCGTGCAGCTTGGCTGTCTCCCGGAAGATCACAGGCTCGGTAATGCCGTCGATCTTGGCTTGCCGCTCCATGCGCATGCCTGTCGTCCGCTCGAACGCGACAGCGGACAGTTCTCGGCCTACTCCCCGTGTATCGATCAAGGTGTGATCGATGTCCCACAACACGATCCGGCGCAAGCCCATGCGGCTCCCTCCCAAGCTTTGGCCCACAGGCTGTCACACGATCGGCTACGAGAGCCTGCCTGCTACCGCAGCCACGGCGTACGGTGAACTCGCTGTCCAGCAAAGGGATGATGATGGCAAGCGAACTCCGTGTGGGCGAGCGCATTCGCTACTGGCGCCGCCGCAACGGCAACCGGTCCCAGGCGGCCGTAGCAGGGCTGTGCGGGATCACCGAGGACTACCTCTCACAGATCGAACGGGGACGCAAGACCCCTGCTCTGGACGTCCTCGTCGCCTTGGCGCGGGAGATCGGTGTGCCTGTCGCGGCCCTGGTCGACTCCGAACCGCCTACGGAGCAACCGGCTCAGCGCACTTCATCAGATGTCGCGCACGTCCTGATGGGCTACTCGCCCCCGAGTGCATGCGGGGCGGCATCCGCGGAGGCCCTTCGCGAACGGGTTGAGGAAGCTTGGCGTATCTGGCAGACCTCACCGCAGCGATACACCGACACCACCCGGCTGTTGCCCGCTCTGCTCGCCGATGTTGAACATGCTGTACGAGTGCACCGCTCTGGCGCTGACATCCCAACGCGACGGGAGACCCTTCGTACCGCTGCGGACCTGTACGGGCTGCTGCGCTCTTACTGCCGACGCACGGGTCGAGTCGATCTCTCCCTCCTCGTGGCTGACCGAGCCGTCCGAGCCGCCGAAGATGCGGATGACCCTCTGCGCATCGCTGCCGCGCAATGGAACCTCGGCCATGTGCTTTTGGCCCAGGACAATCCGGAAGGGGCTGAGCAGGTCACGGCGCAGGCAGCCGAGGCTCTTGCCGATGTCCCCTCCGGTAGGGAACGTGAGGCCCTGATCGGTGCCCTCGAACTGGTCCGGTCGACAGCCGCAGCACGCCGCCGGGATTGGTGGGCTGCTCGCGAGCGTCTTGAAGGAAAAGTCGAAGCCAGGGCACGGAAAGTCGGTGAAGGCAACATTCAGTGGACAGTTTTCGGACCGACCAACGTCCGTCTGCACGCCCTCGGTGTCGAGATGCTCGCGGGGGAGGCCGGCGAGGGACTGCGCCGCGCCGACCAGATCGACATCACTCGTGTGCCCTCCGTGGAAAGGCAGTTCACCTTCTTGCTCGATGTGGCCAGGTGCTACGACCTCAGACGAGAAGACGCTGCTGTCCTCGTCCACCTTCTCGACATCGAACAGCTCGCCCCGGAGGATCTGACCCGTAGCCGTCTTGCGCGGCGGATGGTGTGCGATCTACGCCGAAGGGTTCGGCCGACCTATCGGCACCAAGTAGAAGACCTTGCTGCCCGTCTCGGCACCGACGAACCACCCGGTCTGTCGAGGAACCCGGTCTGACAGACCGGGTTCCTCGGAATCCCGGCTCTTAGCGTCGTCGTCACCCGCAATCCGACGACGAGGACGCGACATGGACACCACGAGCATGAGAATCACCTCAGTCGGCCGGGACTGGGATGCCGTACGTCTGCCCCGGTACCTTGGGCTGCTGGCGGTCGGTCGCCTCGGGGACGCCGTCGGGAGCGTCGTCGTCGATCCGGGCGCCCGCCGCTTGTACGTTCTGGTACCTGTGGGCGCAGCAGCCCGTTGGGCATTGCCGGGCACCCGCGCGTTGGGCCAAGGATCTTTTCTGGCGCTTCCGGGGCAAGGCCGCACAGCCCCTCCGGGCCCCTACTGGCTCACCTGCTGCCCGTCGGGACGGGACCTCGTCGACCCGCAAGTACTGCTCTCCGTACTGTCTGATGTCCCCCGGAATGCGTCGTGCCCGTGATCAGAAGGTCCCGTTCACACACCACGGCGGAGTGCCGGGTCGGCCATCACGGCAAGTGCCCCAAGGCCACCCCCATCCGCCGGATCGGGGCACCGCCCCACACACCCCGGACCGAATCCCTCACCTGCACGTGCGCATGCCACCGAAAGACGGGGACACCATGACCACCACGCCACCGTGTGACATCACGAACGTCGAGGCGATCGTCACCGTGATCAATCAAGGACTCGCGCCGTGCGACGAGCGTGACGTGCCGGAGCTCGAAGACACGCTTTGCGCCGTCATCGAAGCCCTGATCCCACTCGTGGCGGCCGCAGCCGAGAAGCTGAGAACGTGCGGCCAGTTCGGGGACGTCGTACGGGACGTCGCGGTGGCGTGCGGTCGTCGGCTCCTCGACAGCCGGATGGTCGGCGTGGGGCCGCCCCCGGCGCCGGAGTCGGCCGTCCTCACGCTCGCCCGAGCGGCCAGGACGCTCCTCCATTACGCGGACATCCGATGACGCTCACGGCCGCCAAGTGGCTTTCCCAGGTGCTACTCGTCCCCACCAAAGGCTGGTGGCTCCGCGGCGACCCGGCGCACGTCCTTACCGGCGTCCTCTTCGACGCCGTCGAGATCCCCGCCGAAGTGATCCACGCACAGGCCGGTTCGGGCGACCGCGGCGCCGTCGAAAGAGCCTTCCGGAAGGCCGCGATCACCAGCGCCGTCATCGCCGAACCATCGCACGGCTGGTACTACGCCCTCGTCCCTCCGGGCACCGCACGCGAATGGAGACCGCCCCTCGAGTGCCTCGGGCCGTCCCACAGCATCGCCGTACCCCCACCCCACCGCACGGGCCCACCCGGTATCCACTGGCTCCTGACGCCACCGGACAGCGCGGCGTCGCTCTGCGACCCGGAGGATGTCCGAAGAGCGACGGAGATCACCGGTGGGCATCACGTGCCCCCGGCGCGCGTTTCCGGGCCCGGGCCCCGGTAGCCCCTGCGCCGTGGGACGTCAGCCCGCCTGATCGCCGGACCGGTGGGTCGGGAGGCTCTCGTCCCGCGCACCGGGTGGGCTCCCCGAGGGCACGGGTGACGGGGGTGCGGCGGGCGCCACCGTGCGCCGGAGCGCGATCAGTGTGTAGAGGCCGGTCGCCACGGTGCACACTCCGCCGACCAGGAAGACGACGTCGATACGGCCGAAGTCCATGCCCGCCCAGTGCCCGTGGAAGCCGTCGAGCACGGTCCCCGCGAGCACCCCGGACAGTGCGACGGAGACGAGCGAGGCGAGCTGGGCGACCGGGTCGAAGACCGACATGATCCGTCCCAGATGGTCGCGCGGGCTCTGCTGAATGATCAACGGCGACGAGACCGCGTTGAGCGCGCCGAGCGCCAGTCCGAACAGCAGCGAGACGGCCGCGGCGGTCAGGATGCCGGTCGCCCGTGAGTAGGCGACGAGCAGCAGCCCGAAG
Organism: Streptomyces sp. NPDC002537; assembly: GCF_053594975.1. NCBI lineage: Bacteria > Bacillati > Actinomycetota > Actinomycetes > Kitasatosporales > Streptomycetaceae > Streptomyces > Streptomyces sp. NPDC002537. The sequence continues at coordinate 136,471 of NZ_JBSFWT010000003.1, read as the reverse complement.
AGCAGCACGCTGCCCTGGAAGACCCGGGCGTGTCCGGCCCGGTCGCCGAGCCGTCCGCCGAGCAGCGCCCCGACGGCCGTACCGGCGCCGAAGAGCGCCTCCAGCGTCCCGAACCAACTGGGCGAGGCGTGCAGGTTCTCCGGGACGAAGTACACCTCCAGGGTGTTGAGCGCCCCGGTGCCGGCGGTCATCAGAGCGGCGGTGGTCAGGATGGTCCGCAGCACGCGGTTGCCGAACAGCAGCCGTGCCGCCGACAGCAGTTCACGCCGTACCCGGGGCCGCCCCGTGGGCGCGTGCCCGTCCGGTGCCCGCGGGTGCGCTGCCCGCTCCGGCTCGTTGTAGCGCACCGCCCGGATCGCCCCGTACGACACCAGGTAGGTCAGCGCGTCGAAGACGAGGACCCAGCGCACCCCGAACGTCATCACCAGCGGCGCGGCCGCCGCCGGCCCGGCCATCCCCGCCAGCGCCGAAGCCGTCTGGGTGTAGCTGAACGCCCGGCCGTGCTGTTCCGCGGGCACCACATCGCTGATCATGACGAATCGTGAGGCGCGGAAGAACTGTGCCGCCGCGGCGGTCAGTGCCAGCGCCCCGCCGAGACAGAGCGGCAGCACCAAGGGCGGCAGGGACCCGGTGGGCGCAAAGGTCAGCAGGGCCACGCCCGTGATGACAGCGGCCCGGAAGAGCTCGGACCGGAGCATGGTCCGCTGTTTGTGCCACCGGTCGACCAGGGTTCCGGCGAGCGGTGCGACCACGATCCCCGCGACGTACATGGTCGTCAGCAGCCCCGCCGTCACGGCCGGGGCGTAGGCCTCGCCGCGCAGCAGCTCCGTGCTCACCCACAGCAGCAACGCGGTGCCGAAGGCGTAGTCGCCGACCAGGGAGAGGGCCTGCCCTGCCCAGAGCAGCCGGAAGCTTCTGTTGATCAGCATGCCGTCGGTCAACACGCCGTGGGCGTCAGCCCGTTCATCTCGGCCACGAGGTCGAAGCGCTCCTCCAGCGTGAACTTGTACGGTGGGCAGGGGACCGCGCCCTCACGCCACTGTTTGGGGCAGGCACCGCCGCAGACGGGGAAGAAGTAGCAGGAGTGGCAGGGCGTTTCACCGGTCGCCACGGCGTCGTGCCAGTCGTCGAACGGTCCGAGCGGGCGTGGCGCGCCCACGGGCAGCGTCTCGATCAGGCCGAGGCCGCCGCCCTTTTCGTGCTGTGGCACCAAAGGATATTCCGAGCACGAGAACATCGCGCCGCTGCTGCTGTGGATCTCCACGGACTGGGATACGGCGGCGCACAGCACGCCTTCCGGCTCGTTCGGCAGGGCCGTGAAACGCAGGCCGAGCCGGTTCATGCGCCGCATCCAGTCGACCTCATGACGTGCGTACACGCGCCGGTCGATCTCGACCCGTGACACATCGTTGCCCCAGGGATACACCGGAGCGAGGTTGAAGAGCACCTGCTCGTGGGAGAATCCCAGGCCGGCCATGGTGTCGAGATATTCGTCGACCCATTCCATGTTCTCCACATCTATATTGGTGCGGAGAATGAACAGCACATCGGCGAGGTCGTCGTCCCGCAGCGCTTCGAGCAGAAGTCGCGTGGTGCGGTCGAAGGACTTCTTCCCGTTGCGCAGCGGCCGGTGGGCATCGTGTATGCGGGCGGGCCCGTCCAAAGTGATGTCGAACTTGACCACTTGGCATTCCCGCCGCAGCCTCCGGAGCTTTTCCAGGGTGAGCAGCGAACCGTTGGTCACCATGCGGGAGACGTACTCGACACCCCTGTCCCGCGCCGCGGCGGTGAACCGCGCGCTCAGGTCCAGGATCATCGGATAGCCGACCATGGGCTCGGCGCCGAACCAGCTGACCACCACGGAACGGGTGGACTGCGCCTCGATGCCCGCCAGTACGCGCCGGGCGACCGCGTCCCGGTGCCGCCCCGAGAGCCGGCCCCGGGTGTGCTCCTGGCCGCAGTAGGAGCAACCCATGTTGCAGTACGTCGTGGGGAGCAGGACATAGCGGAGGGCGCCGCGGTCCGCCGAGGCGGCGCGCTGGCGGGCGAGTACGACGTCCAGTTCCGGCGCGGCGTCCGGGCCCGCGTCGACCACCGCCTCTATCTCTCTCAGCCCCTCCAGCAGTTCGGGGTCGATCCCTTCGAGCCGCCCTTCGGCCAGCCGTGCCGCGGCCTCTTCCGGGACGCAGACCATCGAGCCCGTGCGGGTGGCGTACAGCATGCGCATGCGCTGAGTGCCGTCGTGCAGATATGTACGCCCACTCATCCGCACGTAATCGCTCACGCGCTCAAGGGCGGTCGCTGGTGCCGTTTCCGGCAACGACATGAGGTCCTCCGACAGGCTCCGCTACCGCGTGACAGCGTCACGCCTGGACAGGTGAAAGGCCGTCACGCGGCATACCGCGCGGGAGATCCGCTCCGCTAGCGGATCAGCACCCGTGCCCGCAGACGCCGTTCTTCTCGCCTACATAGGAGGAGGAGTTGGACGTCGTCAGCTTGATCATGGCATGCCTCTCGTCGATTGGATCCCGGCTCTTGCCTGGCCCGGCGGGCTGACTTGAATAGTCCACGGGAACGGGAGACGGGGTAAGGCGCGGAAACGGACACAGCGGAAACAGACACAAAGGGCGGAACCGTGCGGCCGGAATTGGACCGCCCGCTTCCTCTCCCGGGAGCGGCCCGCGAATGCGGGCGGCGCGTCGTCGGTATGTCATTGTTCGGCGGCGTCGCCACATATGGCCGGGCAGGCGCTATGCACGCCTGCCGGAGAGCGGGAACCGCGAGCCGTTCCACGGCCACGGCCTGCCGGACACCACGCGGGATCAGCCGCCGGCCCCGGCCGTGCGGTGCTGCACGGTCGAACCCGACCTGCCCTTGACCACCCGGAGCTGGGCGGGCACGCGCTGCCGGAGGTCGGCGACATGGCTGACGATGCCGACCGTGCGGTCCCGCTCGCGCAGGGAGTCCAGGACGTCCATGACCTCGTCCAGGGCCTGCTCGTCGAGGCTGCCGAAGCCCTCGTCGATGAACAGGGTGTCCAGCCGGACGCCGCCCGCCTCCTCCGTGACCACGTCGGCGAGCCCGAGGGCGAGGGCCAGCGAGGTGAAGAAGGTCTCCCCGCCGGAGAGCGTCGCCGTGTCGCGCTCGCGCCCGGTCCAGGCGTCGACGACGTGCAGCCCGAGCCCCGAACGGCGGGTGCCGGTGCGGGCGTCGGAGTGGACGAGGGTGTAACGCCCGGACGACATCTTCCGCAGCCGGACGCTCGCGGCGGCCGCGACCTGCTCCAGCCGGGCCGCGAGCACATAGGACTCCAGGCGCATCTTCCGCTCGTTCTGGGCGGAGGTGCCCGCGACGAGCGTCGCGAGGCCGGCGACCCGGTGGTGATCCGCGCGCAGCGGCGCGAGGCGGCGCACATCGGCGGCGGCCTCCGCGGACAGCCGGTCCAGCTCCTCGCAGCGCGTCCGGGCGGCGGACTCCACGGCGGAGGCGTCGCGGAGCCGCCGGGTCGCGGCGGCGAGCAGCCCGTCCGCGGCGGCCGGGTCGGCGGCGGGCCGCGCGGCGGCGGCCACGAGCTGCGGGTCGGCCGACTCGGCGGCCACGGCGGCCTCCTCGCTCCGCCACGCGTCGAGGCGGTACCGCAGCGCCTGCCGTTCGGCGTCCGGCAGGACCGCGGCGGCCGCGAGGGCGGGCGTGGCGAACCCGGCGCGGGCCGCCGCCGCGTCGAGCCGCGCCCCGGCCTGCTCCAGGGCGGCCGCCGTGCGCTCCGCGGCCCGTACGGCCTCGGCGGCGTCGGCGAGGAGGGTCACCCGGCGCTCCAGCAGCGCCGCGTGCGCGGTGACGCTCTCCGCGCCGCCGCGAGCCTTGGTCAACTCCTGTTCCAGGGTGTGCAGTTCACCGTCGAGGTGCTCGCCGCGAGCCGTACGGGCGGTGATGCGCAGCTCCGCCGCCTGCTGTCCGGCGCGCCTGCGCTCGTACTCCCGCTCGGCGCTCTCCAGGGCCTCCCGGGCGGCGTGGGCCCTGGCCCCCGCCGCGCGGGCCTCGGCGAAGGAACGGCGGACGTCCTCGGCGGCCGCGGCCAGTTCGGCGACGGTCGCCTCGCCCGCCTCGGCCCGAGCGTGCGCGAGGCCGTCGCCCAGCGTCTGGAGTTCCCGCTCGGCGCGCTCGCGGGCCGCGTCGGCGTGCTGGGCGGCGTCGAGGGCCCGCTCCTCGTCGGCGCGGTCGACGTGGCCCGCCGCGGTGCGGGCGGGGGCGGGGTGCTCGACGGCCCCGCACACCTTGCAGGCCTCGCCCGGCCCGAGTCCGGCCGCGAGCTCGGCCGCGATACCGAGCAGGCGGCGCTCCCTGAGATCGAGCCAGCGCTCGCGGGCTGCGGTGGCGTCCTCGCGGGCGCCGAGCAGCCGGGCCCCGGCCTCGTCGGCCCGGCCCGCCAGCCGGTCGCGCTCCCGCGCGAACTCCAGACGGCGCCGGGCCGGAGCCAGCTCGCCCTCCAGCCGGGCGGCGCGGGTGACCGCCTCCTGGGCATCCTCGACGCGCCGCTGGTGACGGGCGTGCAGGGACTCCCAGCCGGCGAGCCACTCGGCGGCCTCGGCGCGGGCCTCCTCGTCGGCGCGGGCCTCGCGCTCCAGGGCCGCCCGCTCGGCGACGATCTCGGCGGCGCGCCGCTCGGCCCGCCGGGCGGCGGCCAGCCCGCCCAGCTCCTCGCGCTGCTTCCGCTCCAGGGCGGCGAGCCCGTCCGCGCCGGCGTCCCGGTGGACGGCGGGCAGCAGACCGCGGGCCTTCCGCTCGGCGGCCGCCGCCGCGCGGTGGGCGCGCCCGGCCTCGTCGGACAGCTCCAGGGCGGGGGCCACGGCCGCCGCGTCCCGGGCCCGCTCCAGACGCTCGCCGAGCCGCTCGCGCTCGGCGCGGTGCCCGTCGATCTCGGCGGCCCGCTGCCGGGCCGCCGCGTGCCTGCGCTGCAGCGCGGCCAGTTCGCGAGTGGCCTCGGCGTGCCGCTGCGCCGCGCCGTGGGCGCCCTCGGCGGTGCGCAGGGCCACGGCCGCGATGTCGTACCGCTCCCGCGCGCTCGACCGGGCCAGCGCCGCCCATCGCAGCACGGCCTCGACGAGCCCGGCGTCGCCGGGGGACAGGGGCGCCCCGGCCGTACGGGAGGAGGCGCGCTGTTCCGGCACGGCCGCGGGGGCGGGCAGCGAGGGATCGCCCACGGCCTGCCGCATCCGGTGGAGGAGGGCGAGGAGCTGCTCGTCCCCGGCGTGGACCCGCTTCTCGGCGCCCCGGCGCAGCTCGGCGAGGTGCTCCTCGACGGCGGCGAAGCGGCTGGTGTCGAAGAGCTTGCCCAGCAGCTTGCCGCGGGCGGTGTCCTCGGCGCGCAGGAAACGGGCGAAGTCGCCCTGCGCCAGCAGCACGACCTGGCAGAACTGCTCCCGGCTCATGCCGAGCAACTGGCCGATCTCCTCGCCGATCTCCTGGTGGGAGCGGCTGAGGCCCTGCCACTGCCCGTCGTCGCCGCGCTCGCGCAGCTCGCTCTGGGCCCGCTCGCGGATGAACCCCTCGCCCCGCTTCTTCGGGCGGAGCTGCTCGGGCAGCCGGGTGATCTCCAGCCGCCTGCCGCCGACGGTGAGGTCGAGGGTCACCCGGGTGACGGTGTCGGGGTCGGCGTGGTCGCTGCGCAGGGCGAGGCCGCTGCCCTGCCGGGCGCCGGGCACCCCGCCGTAGAGGGCGTAGCAGACCGCGTCGAGGACGGAGGTCTTGCCCGCGCCGGTGGGCCCGTGCAGCAGGAAGAGCCCCGCGGCCGACAGCTCGTCGAAGTCGATGTGCTGGGCGGTGCCGAAGGGGCCGAAGGCGTCGATCGTGAGCCGGTGCAGCCTCATCGGGCCTCCTCGTCGACGGCCTCCGCCAGCCGTACGGAGTCGAGGGCACCGGTCAGCACCACGCGCTCGGCGGCGTCGGGACCCCGGCCGCCGCGCACGTGCGCCACGAAGTCCTCGGCGATCTGGTGGTCGGTGCGGTCGCGGAGCCGCTGGGCGTACGAGGCGAGGGGGTCCTCCGGCGCCCGGTCCGGGTCGAGGACGAGGCTCACCACGTGCGGGAAGCGCCGGGCGAGGCGGGCCATGGGCTCGTCGGGCCGGTGCGGGTCGGTGAGGGTGGCCTCGACCCACGCCTGCTCGTGCCGGCCGAGGCGCGGGTCCTCCAGCAGCTCGTCGAGGCGGCCGCGGATACGGGCGAGCGGGCGCGGTACGGGGCAGTCGAGCCGCTCGGCGGTCACGGCCCCGTCGGCGCCGAGGTCGACGAGCCACATGGTCTTGCGGTGGTCGGCCTCGGAGAAGGAGTAGGCGAGCGGGGAGCCGGAGTAGCGGACCCGCTCGGTGATGCTCTGGCAGCCGTGGAGGTGACCGAGGGCGGCGTAGTCGACGCCGTCGAAGACGGCCGGGGACACGGAGGCGACCCCGCCCACCGTGATGTCCCGCTCGCTGTCGCTGCCGGCGCCGCCCGCGACGAAGGCGTGGGCGAGGACGACGGACCGGGTACCGGCGGGCCGCGCCGCGAGATCGGCCCTGACCCGCTCCATGGCGGCCGTCAGCACGGCCCCGTGCCCGCCGCGCGGAATGCCGAGCTTCTCGCGCACCAGGGCGGGCTCCAGATAGGGCAGGCCGTAGAAGGCGACGTCGCCGTGCTCGTCGGCGAGGACGACGGGGGTGCCGCAAGCCGCCGGGTCGGTGCGCAGATGTATTCCGGCCAACCCGATCAGCCCGGCGCCCACGCCGAGGCGGCGGGGCGAGTCGTGGTTGCCGGAGATCATCACGGTGGGCACCCCGGCCTCGGCCAGCCGGTGCAGGGCCTCGTCGAACAGCTCGACGGCGGCGAGCGGCGGCACCGCGCGGTCGTAGACGTCCCCGGCGACGAGCACGACGTCGACCTCGTGCTCGCGGACGGCGGCCACGAGGTGATCGATGAACTCCCGCTGCGCCCGGAGCAGGCTCATGCGGTGAAAGGACCGCCCGAGGTGCCAGTCGGAGGTGTGCAGCATTCTCATGTCGCGACTCCGACCTGCATGTCTTTCATTCCTCCAGCTCTGGGGTAGGCATCCCGCGCCGATCGTCCCGCCCTGGCCGCCCCCGGCCGGTGCCGCCCCGGCCATTTTCGCACCCGGGTCGGACATCGCGTACATGTGCCAGCGGGAAATGCCGAAACTCTCCCGTCACGCCCCCGCGATCGGTTACCTTCCGTCGCAACGGACACGCCACTGGTAATCGCCCATGGGCCCGAGAGGAATGTGACCGTGCCGTGCAGCCGCGAATCCCGACCGATCCCATGATGAGGCGTGCCTTGAGGCAGTTCGCCGGAAGGAGACAGTCGATGACGTCCGCTCCACCCGAAGTGCTCGCGGAGCTCCAGGAGTTACGCGTCCGCGTACCGCATCTGACCGGTTCGCTGGTGGCGAGCACGGACGGACTGGTGATCGCGCACCTTCTGCCCGGCGCGGAACCCGACGGGGTGGCCGCGCTGACCGCCGCGGCGCTGGGGGTGGGCGCCCGGCTGACGGACGCCGTGGGCCACGGCGGCTTCCGTGAGCTGCTGGTCGGCGGCGAGTTCGGCTATGTGGCCACCTACGCGGCCGGGTCCTCCAGCGTGCTCACGCTGCTGGCCGCCGCCGACGCCAATGTGGGGCGGCTGAACCTGGAGGCCCGCAGGGCCTGCCCCCGCATCGCCGCGCTGATCGACGGCGCGATGGAGCGCCGACGGCAGGCGTGACCGTACGCCCGCACGCCTTCATCCAGTACCGCATCCAGCACCGCCGGCACCACACCGACAGCGAAAGCATCACCGACAGCGAAAGCGGAACGGAATTGTCATGGCGAACACCGAAATGGCACTGAAGGACGCGATGAGCTCGATCGAGGGGGCCCTCGGGGCGGCGCTCGTCGATTACGGCAGCGGCATGGCGCTCGGCACCCTCGGCGGATCCCAGTCGCTGGACCTCAATGTCGCCGCGGCGGCCAACACCGATGTGGTGCGGGCCAAGTTGCGGGCCATGGAAATGCTCAATCTCCAGGACCGGATCGAGGACATCCTCATCACCCTCGGCTCCCAGTACCACCTGATACGGCTGCTCACCGGTCGTGGCGGCAACGGACTCTTCCTCTACCTCGTGCTCGACTCCCAGCGGGCCAATCTGGCGATGGCCCGCCACCAGTTGAAGCGCATAGAGACGGATCTGGAGGTCTGAGCCCCCGGGCCGGTGACCTTGGCCGGTCGGCGCCCTGTCGTCGTCCGCGTGCGGCGCGAAGAATCGTCCCCCTCGGTGGAAACACCCGCAAAGGGAGGAAACCCATGGTTTCGCATGCGAAGAACGCGAAGGACGCGAAGAGCGCGAAGGGCGCCGCCCGCACCCCGGACCAGATCACCGGCCTGCTCGCCGCGATCGCCGACCCCGAGCGCCGCCTGGCCGCCCACGCCGACCTCTTCCCGGACGCCCTCAACCTCGCCACCGCGGAGAACGTGCTCCTCTACCCGTCGCTGCGGGAACACGTCTTCGCGAAGCTCGGCACCATCGCGGAGGAGAACGTCCGCTACGCGACGGCCTACGGAACCGACCATCTGCGTCTGGAGATCGGGGAGATGCTGCGCCCGGTCCTCTCCCCGTCCCTCGACCACGACGACATCTTCGGCACGTCCGGGGTGTCGGCCGCGCTGGAGTGCCTCGCCTTCGCGCTGAAGGACCGGAAGGACAACCCCCTGCGGAGCGGGGACCGGGTGCTGCTGCCCGCCCCGTTCTGGCAGGGCTTCAAGTGGTGTTTCGAGCAACGGCCCGAGCTCGTCTGCGTGCCCGTGGCCCTCACCGCCAAGGGGGCGGGACGGTTCGAGCTCACGCTGGAGGACCTCCAGCGCGCGTACCACCAGCAGCCGGAGCCGCCCAGGCTCCTCGTCCTCACCAACCCCAACAACCCGCTCGGCGTCAACTACGACAAGGAGCTCCTGGAGCGGATCCACCACTGGGCGCTGGAGGAGACGGAGATGCACATCATCTCCGACGAGATGTACGCCCACTCCCAACTCACCGACGCCGCGCCGCCGTTCGTCAGCGCGCTGGCGCTGGACGCCTACCGGCTGGAGGCGGCGAAGGACCGGGTCCACGTGGTGTGGGGATTCGCCAAGGACTTCGGCCTCTCCGGGTTCAAGGCCGGCGTCGTGATCTCCAGGTCGCCGGCGGTCCAGGAGGCGATGAAGGGCACTCCGACCCGGGAGACCTCCTCCTGGTTCAGCCCCTTCGACTCGCTCAAGCACTTCGTCATCGGTGAACTGCTGGCCGTCCGTGAGGACGGCAGGAGCTACGCGCTCGCCCTGATGGAGCAGTACCGCTCCGTCCTCACCACCGCGTTCCGGACCGTACGGACCGCCCTCGACACGGCGAAGGTCCCGTACCTCCACCGCGAGGGCGCCAACTCCGCGCAGTTCTTCTGGCTCGACCTGCGCGACTGGCTGCCGCGCGACGCCCAGGAGATCCCCTACGGGCTCGGGCCGCACTTCCCCGACGCCGAGCGCGTCCCGGAGCGGCTCGCCACGGAGACCGGCAAGCCCGGGGCGAGCGGCCTGCCGGTGCTGTTCTCCGACATCAGCAGCGCGGAGGAGTGGCTGCGCCGCTACATCGCCGAGCAGGCCAATGTGCTGCTGCTCCCGGGCCAGACCCTGTCCTGCCCCGAACCGGGCTACTTCCGGCTGTGCTTCACGGCCTTCGGGACCCCGACCGTCGTCGAGGCGGTCCAGCGCCTCGGGGAGGCCCTCGACCTGCTCGGGCGGCGCGCCTGACGCACCGGGCACCCGCCCCGTCCGTCCCGTCCGCGCACCGCGGGCGGGGCGGACGGCGCCGGCCGGCGGAATCCGCCGCGGTGCTCGGGCCCCGTTGGCGTAACCGGGCGCGCGGCCGCCGGACGGCGCTGCCAGGATCCGGAATATGCGATTCATATGCTCCACCCGTTCGGCCCGGCGCCGCGGCGGCAGGGCCGCCGGCCTGCTGCTGACCGCCTCCCTGCTCCTCGTCGGCGGCACCGCGTGCGCCAGCTGGGAGCTGCCCGCCACCGAGACCCACGACGACGCGCACGCGCAGGCGGGCCCGGACCGGGCGCAGAACCAGACGCGGGAACAGCGGCTGGCCGCCGCGCAGAAGTGGGGGCTCGACCGGCCGCCCCTCGTGGCCCCGCCCCCGCCCAAGGTCAAACCGCAGCTGACCACGCCGGAATGGGCGGACCAGGGGCCGGGGCTGATACCCGTGTTCGCGGGCGTGCCGACCACCGAGAAGGTGGTCTTCCTGACGATCGACGACGGCGCCGCGAAGGACCACTCGTTCCTTCAGATGCTCAAGGACCTGAACGTCCCGGTCACGGCCTTCCTCACCGACGAGTCGGCGGCCGACGACTACGGCTACTTCCGCGACCTGCACGGGCTCGGCGCGTCCATCCAGAACCACACCCTGCACCACCCGCAGATGATCACGATCCCGGAGGACGAGGAGCGCGTGGAGATCTGCGGCCAGCAGGACATCCTGCAGAACGAGATCGGCGTCCGCCCGTGGCTCTTCCGCCCGCCCTACGGCGACTTCGACGCGAGCACCCTCGCCGCCGCCGAGGAGTGCGGGGCCCGCGCCGCGCCGCTGTGGAACGAGGAGGCGTTCCCCGACCGGATCGACTGGCGCGAGGACGACCCGCACTTCCACCCCGGCGACATCATCCTCACCCACTTCAACGGCCCCCAGGCGTGGAACGCCACCATGCCGGACATGCTGCGCACGGTCCTGCGCGCGGCGACCGAGCAGGGCTTCGCGCTGGCCCGGCTGGAGGACTACGTCTGACGGTACGGGCGGTACGGGCGGGGCGCGCGCCGGCGGGGCGTCTCAGGCGTCGCCGTACGCCTCGCCGCCGAGTTCGAGGCCCGCCGTGCCCGCCGTGGTATCGGCCAACCAGGCCCGGAAGCCCTCGACTTCGGCCTCGGGCAGCCCGACCTCGATCCGCACGTCGGCCCCGTAGGTCACCCCGCGCACGGCCCGCCCGGTGGCCCGCAGGTCGTTCTCCAGCCGGCCCGCCCGCTGGTGGCCGACGGTGACGGTGGCCAGCCGGAAGCGCTGCCGGGTGACCGTGCCGACGGCGTCGAGTGCCTCGCCGACGACACCGCCGTACGCGCGGATCAGCCCGCCCGCGCCGAGCTTGATCCCGCCGAAGTAGCGGGTGACGACGGCGACCACGTAACGGACCTCGCGGCGCACCAGCATCTGCAGCATGGGCACGCCCGCCGTACCGCCGGGCTCCCCGTCGTCGCTCGCCTTCTGGACGGAGCCGTCGGCGCCGAGCACGTAGGCGAAGCAGTTGTGGCGCGCGGTGGGGTGCTCCTTGCGGACGCGCGCGATGAACGCCTGCGCCTCCTCCTCGGTCGCGGCGGGCGCGAGCGCGCAGATGAAGCGCGACTTGCTGATCTCGATCTCGTGCACGCCCTCGCGCGCCACTGTCCGGTACTGGTCGTGCATCCCGTAACCCTATGCGCAACGCCGGGAATGGTCCGCCGGGGATGCTCGTTGAGGGGGTCATGTATGCAGAGGCGGGGGTCATCCGCAAGATCATCGAAGAGACCGGCGACACCTGGGCGGTCGTCGGTCTGTCGGCCAATCAGGACCGGGCGGCGTACGGCGTCGCCGGGGTGCTGCAGCGTCACGGCAAGCGCATCGTGCCCGTCCATCCCAGAGGCGAGACGGTCCACGGCGAGCAGGGCTACGCCTCCCTGGCGGAGATCCCGTTCCCGGTCGACGTGGTGGACGTGTTCGTCAACAGCGGGCTGGCGGGCGGGATCGCGGACGAGGCGGTGGCGATCGGCGCCAAGGCGGTCTGGTTCCAGCTGGGCGTCGTCGACGAGGAGGCCTACGAGCGCACGCGCGCGGCGGGCCTGGACATGGTCATGGACCGCTGCCCGGCGATCGAGATACCCCGCCTCCGCTGACGCGGCGACGGCCCGGCGCACCAACGGCGCCGGGCCGTCACCGGTACGGGGCCACCGGTACGGGGTCGGTGGGCGGGGTCAGTGGGCGGGGGCGACGGCCACCGCCATGGTCATCGTCACGTCCTCCGTGCCGCTGTTGCGGTAGGTGTGCGGGACCGCGCCGTCGAAGGTCGCGGAGGTCCCGGCGGGTACGGCGTACTCCTCGCCGTCCACGACGAGCGTGAGCTCACCGGCCGTCACCGTGAGCAGCTCGACCGTGCCGGGCGGATGGGGGTCCGAGTCGTTGCTCTCGCCGGGGACGATGCGCCAGTCCCACAGCTCCAGCGGCCCCCGGCCCTGGGCGCCGACGAGCAGCGTGGTGTGGCTGCCCGCCGCCGTCGACCACATGCGCACCGCCTCGCCCCCGGGCACCAGCCGGACCCGTGCTCCCCGTTCCTGGTCCAGGAGGGTGGTGATGCTGACGCCGAGCGCGTCGGCGAGCTTCACGGTCGTCCCGACGCTGGGATTGGTGCGGGCCTGCTCGATCTGGATGATCATGCCGCGGCTGACCCCCGAGCGGGCCGCCAGGGCGTCCAGGGTGAGGTGGCGCTCGCCGCGCCAGCGCTTGAGGTTGCGGGCGAGCGACTGTGTGAGCTGATCGAGGTCCGTCACCGTCTCCAGTCTTCCCCTGAGTCCCTAAGTTCAATATCTTCTTGGCGTGGTCGAATGTATTGCACTACGGTGCGCTGTACTGCACTGTTCAGCACACTGTACTGCGAGGTCTCTTCCATGACAGCGGTCTTCGCCTTGACCACCAGTCTCCTCTGGGGGCTGGCCGACTTCGGCGGCGGGCTGCTCACCCGCCGCATCCCCGCCCTGACGGTGGTCCTCGTCTCCCAGCTGCTGGCCGTCGGCGTGCTGGGCGCGGTCGTCGTCGCCACCGGCGGCTGGACCGAGACCGGGCCCCGGCTGTGGTTCGCGGCGGCCGCCGGCCTGATCGGCCCGGCGGCGATGCTCGCCTTCTACCGCGCGCTGGCCCTCGGGCCGATGGGCGTCGTCGCGCCCCTCGGCGCGCTCGGCGGCGTCGCGGTCCCGGTCGGTGTCGGCATCGCCGTCGGAGAGCGGCCCGGATTCCTCCAGTTCGCCGGGATCGCGGTGGCCGTCGGCGGGGTCGTCCTCTCCAGCGGCCCGGCGCGCGGCGGCGCGCCCGTCCAGCGGCAGACGCTGGTGCTCACCCTGGGCGCCGCCCTCGGCTTCGGCGCGGTCATGGCCCTGATCGCGGAGGCGTCGACCACGCTGACCGGGCTCTTCCTCGCGCTCTTCGTCCAGCGCGTCTGCAACGTCCTGGTGGGCGGCACCGCGCTCTGGGCGTCCGTGCGGCGCGGCGACACGGTCCTCCCGGCCGGGGGGTTCGGGGCGCTGCGGGCCGCGCTGCCCGCGCTGGCCTTCGTCGGACTCGCGGACGTGGCGGCGAACGGCACGTACAACCTGGCCGCGCGGAGCGGGCCGGTGACCGTCGCCGCGGTGCTCGCCTCCCTCTACCCGGTGGTGACCGCGCTGGCCGCCCGGGGCGTACTCAGCGAACGGCTGCGCACGGTGCAGGCGGCCGGTGCCGGGCTGGCGCTGGTGGGCACGGTGCTGCTCGCCGCGGGCTGACCGCCCGGCGGCGCCCGGAGGACAAGGTGTGTCCGACACGGACCGGCCGTGACCGGACCCTGCCGTGGCCGGTATCCGGCCGGTACCGTGGAGCCATGCCGGCTCTCAGCATTGAATTCACGGATGAGGAGCTCGCGGCGATCCGTGAGGCCGCCGCCGCCGACGGGAAGAGCATCAAGGCGTATGTGCACGATCTCTCCGTGCGCGAACAGCAGCGACGCCGCTTCGTCGAGCGTGCCGCCAAGTTCTGGAACGAACACATAGCGGAATTCGACGCCGCCTTCCCCGAGGAGGCCCCTCAGTCCGAGGGCGGTGCGGCTGCCTGATGACGCTGCTCATCGATCTGCCCTGGCTCCTGGGCGTACAGGAGCAGAAGCTGTACGAAGAGCCCGCCGTCCACGACTACACCGCCCTCGAAGCCGCGGTCTCCCGGCACGCCTTCGACGTCGCGAAGTTCGACCACGAGCCCGACGCCGCCTGGCGCGCCGCCGCCCTGATGCACACCCTGGTCCGGCTCCAGCCGCTGCCGGTGCGCAGCAGCCTCTACGCCTGCATGGTCGTCGTCGCCTACATGGCCGCCGCGGGCGAGGGTATCGACCCGCCCTACGGGTCCATAGTGGACCTCGCCCGCGACATCAAGGAGTACCGCGTCGACGTCTACGAGTGCGCCGACCGCATCCGCACCTGGCGCATCTGACGGGGGCGGGCCCGGGGGCCCGCCCCCGCGCGGCGTCAGAGCGCCGAGAGCTCCGCGAGCAGGTCGTCCAGGCCCAGCGACCCCTGCGACAGCGCCGCCATGTGCCACGCCTTCGTGTCGAACGCGTCACCGTGCGCCTTGCGGGCCGCGTCGCGCCCGGCCAGCCAGGCGCGCTCGCCCAGCTTGTAGCCGATCGCCTGGCCCGGCATGCCGAGGTAGCGCACCAGCTCGCTGTCGACGAAGGCGGCGGGGCGCCCGCTGTGCATCCCGAAGAACTCCCGCGCCAGCTCGGGCGTCCACCGCTCGCCGGGGTGGAACGGCGAGTGCCCGGGGATCTCCAGCTCCAGGTGCATGCCGATGTCGACGATCACCCGCGTGGAGCGCATCATCTGGGCGTCCAGGTAGCCCAGCCGCCGCCCGGGGTCGGTGAGGAAGCCCAGCTCGTCCATGAGCCGCTCCGCGTACAGCGCCCAGCCCTCGCAGTTGGCGCTCACATGGCCGACCGTGGTCTGGTAGCGGGAGAGCCGGTCCGCCACATGCGTCCACTGCGCGAGCTGGAGGTGGTGGCCGGGCACGCCCTCGTGGTACCAGGTGGACACCAGGTCGTACTCCGGGAACCGGGTCTCGCCCATCGTCGGCAGCCAGGTCCGGCCGGGGCGCGAGAAGTCCTCCGACGGCGAGGTGTAGTACGGGGCGGCGGCGCCGCCGGGGGGCGCGATGCGGGACTCCACGCGCTTGACCCGCTCGGCGAGTTCGAAATGGGTGCCGTCCAGCGCCTCGATGGCCTCGTCCATCAGCCCCTGCAGCCACTCGCGGACCTCGTCGACGCCCTCGATGTGCGGGCCGTGGGCGTCGAGGTGGGCCAGCGCCTCCCACGGGGTCCGCGCGCCCGGCAGGATCTTCTCCGCCTCCCCGCGCATCTCGCCGAGGAGGCGGTGGAACTCCGACCAGCCGTACGCGTACGCCTCGTCGAGGTCGAGGTCGGTGCCGTTCCACAGGCGCGACCAGCGTGCGTAGCGCTCGCGGCCCACCACCTCGGGGGCACCCTCGACGCCCGGGGCGTAGACGTCGCGCAGCCAGTCGCGCAGCGCGGCCAGCCCCGCCGTCGCGGCGAGGGCGCTCTCCCGCAGCTCGCCGCGCAGCTCCTCGGGGCCCTGCGCGGCGAACTCCGCGAACCAGCCGCCGTCCGTTCCGATCCACTCGTCCAACTGTCCGAGGACGGTGGTCACTTGGCGCGGGCCGGCGGGCAGCTTCCGGTCGAGGCCCTCGGCGAGCGACCGGCGGTAGGACTCCAGCGCGGCCGGGACGGCCCGCAGGCGCTCGGCGATCGCCGACCAGTCCTCGGCGCTCTCCGTCGGCATGATGGAGAACGTGTGCCGCACCTCGTGCAGCGGCGAGTGGATGTTGCTGACCGCCCGCAGGTGTTCGCCCGCCTCGTGCACGGCGAGTTCGGCCGTCAGCCGCTCCCGCAGCAGCCGGGCGCAGCGCCGCTCGACGTCGCTGTCCGCGCCCGGCAGCCGTTCGGCCTCGGCGAGCCGGTCGAGGGTCGTGCGGGCCAGGTCCGCGAACTCCCGCCGGCCCGCGGGCGAGAAGTCGGGCAGCCGCTGTGCGGACTCCGCCACGCCGAGATAGGTGCCGGTGAGCGGGTCGAGTGCGACGAAAGCGTCGACGTAGGCGTCGGCGACCTGACGGGGGAGGAGTTCAGTGGTGTTCTTCGGCATGCGCTCATCCTCGTACGGCCGGGGCCGTCGCGTCATCGGCATCTCGGTTCCGGATCGGGAGACGGGGGCCGAATTGTCGGTGCTTGTGGGCAGTTGGGCCTGCGCGGGGTCCGGTCAGTCGTCCGCCGACCTGTCCGCGCGGGTCCGTGCGACGGCCGGAACCGGCGCGGGGGAGAGCCGTGCCGTGATGACGAGCGTGCCCTCCTCGACGAGGTAGTCCAGCGGCAGGCCCATCGCGCGCATCGACGCCACCATCGCGGTGTTGGAGGCCTGGGTGACGGCGTAGATGCTCTCGCACCCGGCCTCGGCGGCCATGGCCACCAGCGTGCCGAGCAGTTCGCCGCCGACACCGCGGCGCTGCCACGCGTCCTCGACGAGCAGGGCCACCTCGGTCTCCTCGCCGTCCCACAGCAGGTGCGCGAGGGCGACCAGCCTGCCGGAGGCCGTGTAGGCGGCCAGGGTGCGGCCGAAGCGGGGGCTCAGCAGGTGGCGGAGATAGCGGTCGGCGTCACCGACCGGACCGTGGTAGCGCAGGGACAGCGTCCGGGGGGAGCAGCGTTCGTGCATCTCCCGCGCGGCCGCGAGGTCTTCCGGGCCCGCGCGGCGCACGGTGATCTCATCGCCCTCGGGCAGCGTCAGCACGTCGCTGCGCGGCGGGACGCGCGGCCCGAGGCGGGCGTCGAGCTCGACCAGGGCGCGGGCCCGCGCGAACTCGGTGGGGGTGAAGGGCAGATAGGGGCGCTCTATGGTGATCGAGCCGCCGGACGGGTCGCGCAGCCGCATCACCGTCTCCTCCCACTGCCCCTCCGGCGGCACCGCCGGGTCCGGGCCGCCGTCGCGCGCGGGTACCGAGCGGATGGTGCAGCGGCCGAACAACTGCCGCAGGGCGAGCGGGAGCTCCGCCGGATCGAGGGCCGTGCGGGTGGCGAGGGTGAGCGCCCTGGTCGGGGCGTCGACGAGGTCGTGGGCGTCGGCGCGCTCCAGCCAGGTGCCGCTGCCCCCGCCCGCGGTGGCGGCGTCCGACAGCTCCTTGGAGGCCAGCGCGCCCGGGGCGCGCAGCAGGAGCTCGTCCACGGCGCCGTCGGCCAGCGGGTGCGTCTGGAGGGAGAGGATGTCGACGCCCTGGCGGGCCAGGGCCACGCACAGCGCGGCGAGGCTGCCGGGCTCGTCGCGGACGGTCGTGCGCATCCGCCAGAGGGCGGTGTCCGTTCCCGCGCCGTCCTGTCCGGCGGCGGGCGCGGTCGCCGGGGTGCCGCCGGGCGGGGCCGGGGGAGCGTGGCCGTGCCGCCGCGCCCACCAGGTGTGGAAGCCGGTCGTGGCCAGCAGCGCGGCGGCCGACGCGACCAGCAGGACCGGACCGTCCGGGCCGTGCGCGACCGCGTTGGCCACGGAGTCGGCGGCGGCGACCGCGGTGAACACGGCGGCCAGCTCTGCCAGATCCCGCCGCCAGCGGTGCGGCGCGTGAGCGCCCTTCGCACGGGTCTCGTCAGTCATGGGCCCACCCTGACCGAGTGGTGTTGCGTGATCACGAACGGCTTGTGACCGATGGGTTAAGTGCGTTCTTGTTGCCAACTGTCCAGTTTTACCGGGCACCTTTACTGGGCGTCGTTCACCGATCGCCGTTCACTGGCCCTCGCCCGAGCGGAGGTCGGCCAGCGCCTCCTCGATCCCGCGATGGAACGTCGGATAGGCGTAGATCATGTGACGCAGGGCCTCGACCGGCACCTCCGCCTGGACCGCCACCGCGAGGCCGTACATCACCTCGCCGCCCGTCGGGCCCGCCGTGGTCGCCCCGACCAGCACCCCCCGGTCCACGTCCTCCACCAGCTTGACCAGGCCCTCGTTGCCCGCCTTGTGGATCCAGCCGCGCGTCGAGGAGGGCACCCGCGCCAGGCCCGTGCGCACCCGCAGACCCCGCTCCCGGGCCTGATGCTCCGTCAGGCCGACGGCGCCGACCTCCGGGTCGGTGAACGTCACCCGCGGCAGGGCCCGGTAGTCGGCCTCGGGCCCCGGCTCGCCCAGCACCGCGCGGATCACGATCTCCGCCTCGTACATCGCGATGTGGGTGAACGCGCCGTGCCCCGTCACATCCCCCACGCCCCACAGCGCGGGCGCGGCCAGCAGCCTGCCGTCCACCTTCAGCGACCGTGCCCCGGGGTCGAGTCCCACCGTCTCCAGGCCCAGCTCCGAGAGGTCCACCCGGCGGCCCGTGGCCACCAATAGTTGACGGGCCGTCAGCTCGGCGCCGTCCTCCAGCACGAGCGTGAACGCGTCCCCGTCGTGGCGCGCCCCGGCCGCCCGCGCGCCCGTCCGGACGGTCAGGCCCTCCCGGCGCAGCACCTCCGCCAGCAGCTCGCCCGCCTCCGGCTCCTCGGCGGGCAGCAGCCCCGCCATGGCCTCCACGACCTCCACCCGGGTGCCGAACCGGGCGTAGACCTGCGCGAGTTCCAGGCCGATGGCCCCGCCGCCGAGCACGAGCAGCGAGTCCGGCGGCTCCTTCGCGGCGATCGCGTCGCGATTGGTCCAGTACGGCACACCGTCCAGGCCCGGCACCGGCGGCACGGACGGCTTCGTACCGGTCGCGACCACCACCCCGCGGCGGGCCTCGAAGACCCGGCCACCGGCCTCCACCCGGCCGGGCCCGGCCAGCTTCCCCCGGCCCCGGACCAGCGTGCCGCCCTTGCCGGTGAAGCGGTCGGCCGCCACCCGGTCGTTCCAGTCGTCGGTGGCCTCGTCGCGGATCCGTCCCGCCACCGGTGCCCAGTCCGGCGTCACCCGCGCGTCCCCGGCCATACCGGGGATGCGGCGCCCCTCCGCCAGCAGGTTCCCGGCCCGGATCATCATCTTGCTCGGGATGCACCCCCAGTACGGGCACTCGCCGCCGACCAGCTCCGCCTCGACACCCACCACGTCCAGCCCGGCCTCGGCGAGCCGGCCCGCCACGTGCTCGCCGCCCGGCCCCATGCCGATGACGACCACATCCACCTGTTCGGCATCCACCTGTCCGGCCATGGCACCGCACCTCCGCTAGCGTCCCCGGGTGTGGGCACCACCTTCCCACCGGCCCGCGACGGCGTCACCGTCCGACGCGCCCCGGCCGGAGCGCCTTCGGGACCCAGGACCGGGGACCCCTCGGTCCGGGCGGGTTTCCCGCGCACCGCCGGGTGATCCCCGTCTCGTAGCAACGCACGAACCGTGCTGAGGCGCTGGCCTGCGTAAACCGCCAGTAGACTCTGGACGCGTGACAGCTGCGTCTTTGAAGCCCCGCATTCCCAACGTCCTCGCCGGCCGCTACGCGTCCACCGAGCTGGCCGTCCTGTGGTCCCCCGAGTACAAGGTCACGCTGGAGCGGAAGCTCTGGCTCGCCGTACTGCGCGCCCAGAAGGACCTGGGCATCGAGGTGCCGGACGCTGCGCTCGCCGACTACGAGCGGGTCCTGGACCAGGTCGACCTGGCCTCGATCGCCGAGCGCGAGAAGGTCACCCGCCACGACGTGAAGGCCCGGATCGAGGAGTTCAACGCCCTCGCCGGACACGAGCACGTCCACAAGGGCATGACCTCCCGCGACCTCACGGAGAACGTCGAGCAGCTCCAGATCCGGCTGTCGCTGGAGCTCGTCCGCGACCGTGCCGTCGCCGTGCTGGCCCGGCTGGGCAAGCTGGCCGGCGAGCACGCCGAGCTGGTCATGGCGGGCCGCTCGCACAATGTCGCCGCCCAGGCCACCACCCTCGGCAAGCGCTTCGCCACCACCGCCGACGAACTGCTGGTCGCCTACGGCCGCCTCGAGGAGCTCCTCGGCCGCTACCCGCTGCGCGGCATCAAGGGCCCGGTCGGCACCGCACAGGACATGCTCGACCTGCTCGGCGGCGACGCCGCGAAGCTGGACGAGCTGGAGCGGCGGATCGCGGGCCACCTCGGCTTCGCGCACGCCTTCACCTCCGTCGGCCAGGTCTACCCGCGCTCCCTCGACTACGACGTGGTCACCGCGCTGGTGCAGCTCGCCGCCGCCCCCTCCTCGCTCGCCAAGACGATCCGGCTGATGGCCGGGCACGAGCTGGTCACCGAGGGCTTCAAGCCGGGCCAGGTCGGCTCGTCCGCGATGCCGCACAAGATGAACACCCGCTCCTGCGAGCGCGTCAACGGCCTGATGGTCATCCTCCGCGGCTACGCCTCGATGACCGGCGAGCTCGCGGGCGACCAGTGGAACGAGGGCGACGTGTCCTGCTCGGTGGTGCGCCGCGTCGCGCTGCCGGACGCGTTCTTCGCGCTCGACGGCCTGCTGGAGACCTTCCTGACCGTCCTCGACGAGTTCGGCGCCTTCCCCGCGGTCGTCGCCCGCGAGCTGGACCGCTACCTGCCCTTCCTCGCCACCACCAAGGTGCTGATGGCGGCGGTACGGGCCGGGGTCGGCCGGGAGGTCGCGCACGAGGCCATCAAGGAGCACGCGGTCGCGTCCGCGCTGGCCATGCGGGAGCAGGGAGCCGAGCGCAACGAACTGCTCGACAAGCTGGCCGCCGACGACCGCATCCCGCTGGACCGCGCCGGTCTGGACGCCCTGATGGCGGACAAGCTCTCCTTCAGCGGCGCCGCCGCCGACCAGGTCGGCCTGGTCGTGGCCCGGATCGAGGAGATCGCCAAGCGGCACCCGGAGGCGGCCGCCTACACGCCGGGCGCGATCCTCTAGCCCCGGCGACCCCTTCGGTCACGCCCTTGCCGCCCGTGGCGGTGCCCTCCTCCGGGAGGACACCGCCACGGGCGGCCCGCGTTCCGGGCCCGGCCGCGCCGTACCACCGGAGGAAGAAGTCCGGAATGTACCGTTCTGCGTGGTCTCATCGGATGTCCGACACCAGGAGGCGGCCGTGCTCAAGGGATTCAAGAACTTCATCATGCGCGGTGACATCGTCACCGTGGCCGTGGGACTGATCATCGCCCTCGCGTTCAGCACGCTCATCAAGGCGTTCACGGACTTCGTGGTCAACCCCGTCATCACGCGTGCCCAGGGCGGCCGTTCGATGGGGCTCGGCTGGCAGCTCGGCAGGCCGGGCAACCGGTCCACCTATCTCGACCTGGGCTCGTTCCTCTCCGCGGTCGTGTACTTCCTCATCTTCATGGCCGTCGTCTACTTCCTGATCGTCGTCCCCTACAAGCACGTCCAGGCCCGGCGCGGCCAGGTCGTCTTCGGCGAGCCCGGCCCCCTCAAGACCTGCCCGGCCTGCCTCTCCGAGGACATCCCGGAAGCGGCGCGCAAGTGCAGGTACTGCGGCACGGACCAGCCGGCGCCGGGCGGTGCGCGGCCCGTCTAGGCTGTACGGGGCACGGGGGAGGAGCCCCGCACGTGACGGAGGGGCGCACAGTGATAGGCGACGTGATCGCGCAGGATCTGCGCGTGCTGTTCTGCGGCATCAACCCGGGGCTGATGTCGGAGGCCACCGGCCACCACTTCGCCCGCCCGGGAAACCGGTTCTGGCCCGTCCTCCACCTCTCCGGCTTCACTCCGCGCCGCCTTGCACCGGCCGAGCAGGACGAACTCCTCACATACGGCCTGGGCATCACCAACGTCGTCGCCCGCCCGTCGGCGCGGGCCGACGAACTGAGCGACGAGGAGTTCCGCGAGGGCGGGATCGTCCTCACCGAGAAGGTCCGGCGGCTCCGCCCGCAGTGGCTGGCCGTCGTCGGTGTCACCGCGTACCGCGTCGCCTTCGACGACAAGCGCGCCCGGATCGGCCGCCAGGAGCGCACCATCGGCGACACCCGGATCTGGGTGCTCCCCAACCCCAGCGGCCTCAATGCCCATTGGCCGCTCCCGAAGATGGCCGAGGAGTTCGGCCGACTGCGGGCCGCCACCGAGGCCTCCGGCTGACGAGGGGACCACGGGCCTGCCGCCGGGACGGTGAAGACATACGTCGGTGCCGAGCTACGAGCCCGGGATCCGTCACCCCCGGTGAGGTCCCGAGGCTCGCCGCCCCCGACCGCACCGGATACCATCCGACCCGACAGCAAAGAGCGCGCAAAGCGAGGAGGCGGCACGTTGGGGCGGCTCACCGGCGGGGACCCGTCCCTGCTGCGGCGGATCAATTCGGCCGTGGTGCTCCACGCGCTGCGCGCGGCGGCGCCGCCCGCCGCACCCACGCTCACCGACCTGACCAAGGTGACGGGCCTGTCCCGGCCGACCGTCGAGGGCGTGGTCGAGGGACTGATGGAGTCCGGCCTGGTCGTGGAGGTGCCCGCCGAGGAGGGCGAGGCCCGGCGCCAGGGCCGGCCGGCCCGGCGCTTCCGCTTCCGTGCCGAGGCCGGTCACCTCATGGGCATCGAGATCGGCCCGCACCGCATCGCGGCGCTGATGGCCGACCTCGGCGGGCGCGTCATGGGCTCGGCGTCCCTGGACGTCTCGGAGACCGCCTCGGCGGACGAGCGCCTGGGGTGCGTGCGGGTCGCGGTCGCCGACCTGCTGGAGCGCTCCGGCGTGCCCCGCAGCCGGCTGCGGGCCGTGGGCGTGGCCAGCCCGGGGATCGTGGAGGCCGACGGCACCGTGCGTCTCGGCACGGCCCTGCCGGGCTGGACCGGACTGCCCCTCGGGGAGCGGCTGCAGCGCTCGTTCCGCTGCCCGGTGCTGGTCGAGAACGACGCCAACGCGGCGGCCGTGGCGGAGCACTGGAAGGGCGCGGCCACCGGCTCGGACGACATCGTCTTCGTCCTGGCGGGGCTGAGCCCGGGAGCCGGTTCGCTGATCGGCGGCCGGCTGCACCGGGGGTACGGGGGCGCCGCCGGGGAGATCGGCGCA
This sequence comes from Streptomyces sp. NPDC002537, assembly GCF_053594975.1. Classification (NCBI taxonomy): domain Bacteria; kingdom Bacillati; phylum Actinomycetota; class Actinomycetes; order Kitasatosporales; family Streptomycetaceae; genus Streptomyces; species Streptomyces sp. NPDC002537. The sequence continues at coordinate 113,658 of NZ_JBSFWT010000003.1, read as the reverse complement.
CTGCACCTGCTGGGCCGGGAGGCCACCCCGGAAGAGGTGCTGTCCACCACGGGCGAGCCCCTGCACCCGCTGGACGAGGCACAGGTGGCGCGGGTCTTCACCCTCGCACGGGAGGGCGACGAGCGGGCCGGGGAGGCCGTGGACCGGTTCATGCGGCGGCTCGTGCACGACGTCGCGGCGCTCGTCCTGGCCCTCGACCCGGAGCTGGTCGTGGTGGGCGGCTGGGCCGCGGGCCTGGACGGCGTGCTGGAACCCCTGCGCGCGGAACTGGCCCGCTACTGCCTGCGCCCGCCGAAGGTGGCGCAGTCGCTGCTGGGCGAGGCTGCGGTGGCGACGGGCGCGCTGCGCCTGGCTCTCGACCACGTGGAGGAGCAACTCTTCGCGGTCGAGAGCACGGTGACGGCACGTCGCTGACGGGCGGCACCCGGGGACCGCCCCGGGTCAGCCCGCGAGCAGCTGCTCCGCGGAGTCGCCGAAGGTGAGCCGGCAGGTGTCCGCCCGGTACGTGGCCACGGACAGCGCGGCCGTGCGGCCCTCCGTGACATAGCGGGTGGTGACGACGAGCACGGGCGCGCCCGGCAGCCGGTCGAGCTGCTTCGCGTCGTCGGCGCGGGCGGAGCCGAGCTCCACGGCCCGGTCCTGCCCGTCGAGCTCCAGGCGCTGCAACTCGCGGAGCACCGCGCGGGCACGGGCCGCGCCCGACGGCGCGTCGATGCCCGTGAGACCGGGGACGCTGCTCAGCGGCACGTACAGCAACTCGGCGGCCACGGGCTGGCCGTGGGTCCGGCGCGTACGGCGGACGGTGTGCACGGGCTCGCCGCCGCCGGTGCCGAGGAGGCGGGCGACGGCCGCGGGCGGGGCCACCGTGGCACAGTCGGCGGCCTGCCAGGCGTCGGGGCCGGAACCGGGCCAGGAGTGCCCGGCGTCGCCGACGGCCACGCCCACGCGCGGCGGGGCGACGGTGGTGCCGACGCCGCGGCGCCGCTGCAGCCGCCCCTCCAGCTCCAGTTGTTCGAGGGCCTGCCGGAGCGTGGCCCGCGCGACGCCGAAGCGGGCCGCGAGTTCGCGCTCGTTCGGCAGGATCTCGCCCACCGCGAACTCGGAGTCGAGTGCGTCGGTGAGCACGGTCTTCAGGTGCCAGTACTTGGGCTCCGGCACCGTGTCCAGCTGCGTGGTCCCCACCCTGATCCTCCGCAAAGGCTTTTCGCGCGCTTCTTTATTAAAGGTTGTTGCAGTATGCCTGCGACCATAAGGCGGCACACAGACTTGGTCAAGACCAATGCCGTGATTGTCGGACCGGTCGGTTACGGTCGTCGATCATCGGAGTGTGCTGGGGAAGGCGGACGTATGGCTCAGGTCACCGTGGTGACGGGCGGCAGCAGGGGGATCGGCGCGGCGGTGGCGGTGCGCCTCGCCCGCGCCGGGCACGCCGTCGGCATCGGTTACGAACGGGACCGGGAGGCCGCCGAGGAGACGGCCGCCAAGGTGCGTGCCGAGGGCGTCGCCTGTGCGGCCGTGCGGGCCGACACCAGCGACGAGGCCGATGTCGACCGGCTGTTCGCCACTGTGCGGGAGCAACTGGGGCCGGTCACCGGGCTGGTCAACAACGCGGGGATCACCGGTCTCCTGGGCCGGTTCACCGAGACGCCGGTCGAGCGGATGCGCCGGGTCGTCGACGTGAACGTGATGGGCGCGCTGATCTGCGCCCGGCGGGCCGCCCTGGAGATGTCGACCCGGCACGGCGGCGCGGGCGGCGCCATCGTGAACATCTCCTCCGCCGCGGCCACCCTGGGCGGCCCCGGCGAGTACGTGCACTACGGGGCGAGCAAGGCGGCCGTCGACACGATCACGGCGGGGCTCTCCAAGGAGCTCGCCACCGAGGGCATACGCGTCAATTCCGTACAGCCCGGCATGGTCCTCACGGACATCCACGCCGCGATGGGCGACGCGGAGCGGCCGTGGCGGGTCGCCGACCGGGTGCCGATGGGCCGCCCCGCCGAGCCCGAGGAGATCGCCGGAGCGGTGGCCTGGCTGCTGTCGCCGGAGGCGTCGTACACCACGGGCGCGGTGCTGCGCGTGGCGGGCGGGCTGTAAAGGCCGCACGGGGTCACGGCGCGAGCCCGGTGAGCTTGTCGGGGTTCCGCTGGATGTAGACGGCCGCGATCCGCCCGTCCGCGGAGAGCTCCAGGCTGACGACGGAGTCGGGCCGCCCTCGGGACAGCACCAGCAGGGCGGGCCGCCCGTTGAGCTCCAGGAAGCGGAAGTCCGGCTCGGGCACGCCCGACTGTGCCACGGCGAAGAGGAACCGCCCGACCTTGTCCGCGGTCTCCAGGACCCGCAGCGGTGCCTTGGACTTCCCGCCGCTGTCGCCGATGAGCCGCACGTCCGGGGCCAGCAGCGCCAGCAGGCCCTCGATGCTCCCGCCGGTGGCGGCCGCGAGGAACTTCTCGGTGAGGTCCCGCTGTTGCGCGGGATCCACCCGGAAGCGCGGCTTCCGCTCGTCGACGTGGCGGCGGGCCCGCGCGGCGAGCTGTCGCACGGCCGCCTCCGAACGGTCGAGCACCCCGGCGATCTCCTGGTACGGGAACGCGAACGCCTCCCGGAGCACGAACACCGCGCGCTCCAGCGGGGAGAGCGACTCCAGGACGACCAGCACGCCGAGCGAGACCGACTCCGCGAGCACCGCGCGCTCCGCGGTGTCGGGGACGGTGTCCCCGAAGTCCGTGGCGACCGGCTCCGGGAGCCACGGCCCGACATAGGTCTCGCGCCGGGACCGCGCCTGCCGCAGCCGGTCGATCGCCAGCCGGGTGGTGATCCGCACCAGATAGCCGCGGACGTCGCGGACGTCCTCCCGGTCGGCGCGGGACCAGCGCAGCCACGCCTCCTGCACGACGTCCTCGGCGTCGGCGGCGCGGCCGAGCATGCGGTAGGCCACGCCGGTCAGGACGTCGCGGTGTGCCTCGAAGACGTCGGGCTCGGCATCACGTACGGTCACGCTCCCCATCCCACCGTGACCGGAGCGGAGTTGTCCATATGAGGTGGCTCCCACTCGGCGCGATGCCCCGGTGCGATACCCGGCCCGACGCCCCGGACGAACCCCGATCGAACAGGGTCTACCTATCGGTAATCGTTGCTGACATCCTGTCTCAATACCTCAGCAGTGACCCGTGGATGACGAGGAGCCGCCCCATGGCCGACACGGTCGCCTTCCCCATCGACACCGCCGCCGGAGAGCGGACCGTCGAGGTGTCCTACGAACGGCTCGGTGGCGGGGAGCCCCTGGTCCTGCTGCACGGCATCGGCCATCACCTCCAGGCGTGGGACCCGGTGGCCGGCATCCTCGCCGCCGAGCGCGACGTCATCGCCGTCGACCTGCCGGGCTTCGGCCGCTCCCCGGCGCTGCCCGACGGAATCCGCTACGACCTCCAGGGCGTGACCCCTGTCCTGGGCGCCCTGTTCGAGGCGCTCGGCCTGGACCGGCCGCACGTCGCGGGCAACTCCCTCGGCGGGCTGCTCGCGCTGCAGCTCGGCCACGACAAGCTCGTGCGCTCCGTCACGGCGCTCTCCCCGGCGGGGTTCTGGAACGAGGCGGAGGGCCTCTATGCCGTCGGGGTGCTGCGCGGGATGCGACTGGGCGCGCTGACGATGCCCCCGCAGGTGGTGTCCCGGCTGGCCCGTACGGCGGCGGGCCGGGCGATGTTGGTCGGCCCCATCTACGCCCGGCCCGCGCGCCGTTCGCCCGACGCGGTGATCGCCGAGACCCGGGCGATGCGCGAGGCCACCGGCTTCGACGCGGTCCTCGCCGAGGGGCGGTCGACGCGGTTCACCCATGACATCCCCGACATCCCGGTGACCCTCGCCTGGGGCAGCCGCGACCGGCTGCTGATCCCGCGGCAGGGAATCCGGGCCAAGAAGACGATCCCGGGCGCCCGTCTCCTGCGGCTCACCGGCTGCGGGCACGTGCCGATGAACGACGACCCGGCGCTGGTCGCCCGCGTCATCCTGGACGCGTCCTGCTGACCGAGGGCCGTTCTTCGGCCGTACGCACCGGTGACCGGTCGCGCGACCGGTCGTCGGCCCTCGGACCGCGGCCCTGCGGCGGGCGGGGCCGCCAGATCTGACGAGCCGTCAGCCCTGCTCCGGTGGCGGGTTGAGGACCACCGGCCGGGCCCGGCCCGAGGCGGCGTCGAAGTGCGCCCCCACCCGTCCGTCGCCCGACGAGCGGCCCGTCAGACGGCGGCCGATCCACGGGAGCAGGTGCTCGCGGGCGAACCGCGCGTCGGAGGCGCGGCGGGCCGCCCAGCCGGGGGGCGTGAACGGCGGGAGCGGGGCGCGCCAGTCCTCCTCGGGCTCGTGGCCGAGCGCCTGCCACACGGCCTCTGCCACCCGCCGGTGTCCCTCGGCGTTCAGGTGCAGGCGGTCCTCCGCCCACATCCGCGGATCGCCCAGGACGTCCGCGCCGAAGAGGTCCACGACGATCGCCCCGTGCCGGGCGGCGAGTTCGTCGACGAAGCCGAAGAGCTGGTCCATGCGCGGCCGGAACCGCTCCAGCACCGGACCGTGCCGCCCGGGGCTGCGCATCAGCACCAGCTGTCCGCAGCCGCCCGCGATCCGGTCCGCGGCCTCGGCCAGCCGGGCGCAGACCAGGTCCACGTCGCACTTCGGGCGCAGCACGTCGTTGAGCCCGCCGACCAGGGTCGCCAGGTCGGCGCCCAGTGCGGCGGCGGGGGCCGCCTGCTCGTCGGCGATCTGGCCGATGAGCTTGCCGCGCACGGCCAGGTTCGCGTAGCGGAACCCGGGCGCGCGGCCGGCCAGCCGCGCGGCGAGGAGGTCGGCCCAGCCGCGGTACGAGCCGTCGGGGAGTTCGTCGGACATGCCCTCCGTGAAGGAGTCACCGACCGCGACGAAACTGCTGTATGTGGCATTCATCTGCATGGCGCGGCGATCCTACTCCTCCCCGGGGAGGGGCCCGTCGGCTCCCCGGGGAGGGCCCGGCTACGGCTGCTGCCCGACCAGTTCGCGCAGCACGTCCTCCAGGGTGACCAGGCCCACGGGCCGGTCGTCCGCGCCGATGACCGCGGCGAGGTGGGTGCCGGTGCCGCTCATCGTCGTGATCACGTCGTCCAGTGGCGTCGCCGCCCGCACGGTCGCGATCCGGCGCATCCGCTGCAGCGGGAACGGCTGGTCGCGCGGGGTCGTGTCCAGCGCGTCCTTCACATGCAGGTAGCCGATGAGGCGGCCGGTGTCGTCGAGCACCGGGAAGCGGGAGAAACCGGACTCGGCGGAGAGCCGTTCCAGCTCCTCGGGCGTGACCCCCAGCGGCGCGGAGACCACCTGCTCGACCGGGGTGACGACGTCCTCGACCGGCCGGGTGCCCAGCTCCAGGGCGTCCCGCAGCCGCTCGGTCGCCCGCTTGTCGAGCAGCCCCGCCGCGCTGGAGTCGGCGACGATCCGGGCGAGCTGGTCGTCGGAGTAGCTCGCGGCGACCTCGTCCTTCGGCTCCACCCGCAACAGCTTGAGCAGGCTGTTCGCCAGCGAGTTGATGGTGAAGACCACCGGGCGCAGGGCCCGCGCCAGGGTCACCAGCGGCGGCCCGAGGAACAGGGCGGTGCGCACCGGCTCGGCGAGCGCGATGTTCTTGGGGACCATCTCGCCGAACAGCATGTGGAGATAGGTCGCCACGGCCAGGGCGATCACGAACGACACCGGGGTGATCAGCCCGTCCGGCATGCCGACCGCGTGGAACACCGGCTCCAGCAGGTGCGCGATGGCCGGTTCGGCCACGATGCCGAGCACCAGGGTGCACAGCGTGATGCCGAGCTGGGCGGCGGCCAGCAGCGCCGAGATGTGCCGCAGGCCCCACAGCACGCTGCGGGCCCGCCGGTCGCCGCGGTCGGCGTACGGCTCGATCTGGCTGCGGCGCACCGAGATGAGCGCGAACTCGGCGCCCACGAAGAAGGCGTTGACGACCAGGGTCGCCAGGCCGATGAGGAGCTGGACGAGGGTCATCGGCCCGCCTCCTCGCCGGTGCGCGGGCCGGGGGCCGGGGCCGTGAGCCGGACCCGGGCGGCGCGCCGCCCCGCGGCGTCGACGACGTCGATCCGCCAGCCCGCGACCTCCACGGTGTCGCCCTCGGCCGGGATCCGGCCGAGCTCGGTGGCGACCAGGCCGGCGAGGGTCTCGTACGGGCCGTCCGGCGCCCGTAGCCCGATGATCTCCAACTGGTCGGTGCGGGCCGCGCCGTCCGCGTCGTACAGCCGTCTGCCCTCGGCGTCGGTGCCCGCCGGGGCAAGGTCGGGGAGCTCGTGGGGGTCGTGCTCGTCGCGGACCTCGCCGACGACCTCCTCGACGATGTCCTCCAGGGTGGCCACCCCGGCCGTCCCGCCGTACTCGTCGATGACGACGGCCATGGTGCGGCGGCCCGACAGCCGGTCCAGCAGCCGGTCCACGGTCAGCGACGTGGGGACGAGCAGCGGCTCGCGCAGCAGCGCGGTGACGGGGTGGCGGGGGCGCTGGTCCGCCGGTATCGCCAGGACGTCCTTGACGTGGGCGGTGCCGATGACGGAGTCGAGGCTGCCGCGGTAGACGGGGAAGCGGGAGAGGCCGGTGGCCCGGGTGGCGTTGACGACGTCCTCGGCGGTGGCGTGCGCGTCCAGCGCCGTGACCTGGACGCGGGGGGTCATCACGTTCTCCGCGGTCAGCTCGGCGAGGTTCAGCGTCCGGATGAACAGCTCGGCGGTGTCCGCCTCCAGCGCGCCCTCCTTCGCGGAGTGGCGGGCGAGCGCGGCGAGCTCCTGCGGGCCGCGGGCGGAGGCCAGCTCCTCGGCGGGCTCCAGTCCCATCCGGCGCAGGCTGCGGTTGGCGGTGTTGTTGAGATGCCTGATCAGCGGGCGGAAGGCGGCGCTGAAGGCGCGCTGCGGCCCGGCGACCTTCTTGGCCACCGGGAGGGGGCGCGAGATCGCCCAGTTCTTGGGGACCAGCTCGCCGATCACCATCAGGACGACGGTGGAGAGCACCGTGCCGAGGATCAGCGCGGTAGAGGAGGCGGCACCGCGCGAGAGGCCCAGGGCCTCGACGGGCCCGGTGAGCAGCGCCGCGATGGACGGCTTGGAGATCATGCCGATGACCAGGCCGGTCACGGTGATGCCGAGCTGGGCGCCGGAGAGCTGGAAGGTGAGGCCGCGCACGGCCTTGAGCGCGCCGCGCGCGCCGCGGTCGCCCTGCGCGGCGGCCCGCTCCAGCTCGCCGCGCTCGACGGTGGTGAGCGAGAATTCCGCCGCGACGAAGACGGCGCACGCCAGCGTCAGCAGCAGGGCCACCACCAGGAGCAGCACTTCGGTCATCGGTTCACACCTCCGTCCCATGATCGGACAGGGGAGAGGGGAACGCGATGTCGGCTACTGGGAGGCTCGCCCATGGGCGGACGCTCACACCTTTCGGGTAATGGAGGTACGGGTGACCATCCATGGTAAAGGATGAGCAAAAGTGGAAGTGGTCAGGGGGCGCCCCCGATGGCCGGGGCCCGGCGGAAGCGCCCCCGGCCGGACCGGGGCGTCAGCCCCGCAGCTCCTCCAGCACCGGGGCGAAGGCCTCCATGTTCGGCTCCAGGACCGTGAAGTAGGTGAAGCCGAACCGCTCACGGTGACCGCGCACCTGGTCCGCGATGTCCTTGACCGAGCCCGCCAGCAGCGCCGGGTGCTCGATCAGCTCGTCCTCGGTGAGGTCCGGGGCGTGTTCCCCCAGCTTGCGCGCCGTGGCCCGGCGGTCCGCGCCGACGGCCACGACCTGCGACAGGTAGTTCAGCTCGGCGGGCGTCCCGCGGTCGGCGGCGAAGCCGTGGTAGGCGGCCATCCGCTCCTCGATGACGGCCGGGCTCAGCAGCCGCAGGGCGCCGGAGTCGGTCGTGACGGCCCCGGTGAAGGCCGCGATGTCCGCGTGCCGCGCGGCCAGCCGCAGCATGCGCTTGCCGTTGCCGCCGAGCAGCAGCGGCGGGCGCGGCGCCTGCGCGGGCCGCGGTACGTGCTCCGGGTCGCCCAGCAGCCGGGTCAGCTCGGTGACCAGGTGCTCCAGGTGGTCCACCCGCTCGCGCGGCGAACCGAACGGCAGCCCCGCCCTGTCGTGCTCCCCCTTCACGTAACCGGCGCCCAGACCGATCTCCAGCCGCCCGCCGGTGAGCTGGTCGGTGGTGGCCACCTCGCGTGCGAGCAGGGCGGGGTTCCACAGCCCGGCGTTGAGGACGAAGGTGCCGAGGCGCGGCCGCTCCGTGGCCTCCGCGGCCGCGACCAGGGAGGGGAACGGCGCGGGCATCCCGAGATGGTCGGGGACGAGGATCACGTCGTAGCCCAGCGACTCGGCGCGGCGGCACTTCTCGCGCCACTCGGCGGCGGAGCCGGGCGAGAGCATGTTGACGGCGAAGCGGAAGGGACGTGCCATGGCGGGCTCCTTGATCATCCGGTTGCCCGGAACCATAGCGGAGGTTGTCTCCGTTTAGCGACCGGCCTTACGCCGCCGCACCCCCGCCCGGCACGGCCGGCCCCTGTTCGGCCGGGCGCCGGGCCACCCCCAGGACACAGGACGAGGCCGGGGTCGGGAACCTGGTCTCCGGCACCCGGAGCCGCCGGTACGCGCCGAGCTCGAAACCCGCGGCCCGGATCGCCGCCAGCGGGTCCCGCGCCGTGTGACAGCCGCCGAACAACAGGGGCCAGACCGTGCCGTCCAGCGCCCGCTGCGCCGTCCCCAGCACCGCGCCCTCCGCCCGGCCGTGCTCGAAGAACCGGAGCTCGCCACCCGGCTTCAGCACCCGCCGCAGCTCCGCCAGCGCCCGCCGCACGTCTCGTACGGAACACAGCACCAGCGATGCCACCGCCGCGTCGAACGCCTCGCTCTTCACCGGCAGCGCCTCCGCCGCCCCCGGCACCACGTCGACGGGCACGCCCGCCCGCACCGCGGCGTCCACCGCCCGTCTGCGCAGCAGCCGTTCCGGCTCGATCGCCACCACCTCGGCGACCGTGCCCGGGTAGTACGCGAAGTTGAGACCGTTCCCGGCGCCGATCTCGATCACCCGCCCGGACAGCCCGGCCAGCAGCTCCTGCCGGTGCGCGCCGACCCCGGCCCGTTCGTCGATGACCGGGCTCACCTTGGCGTAGAACCGGGCGAACACCGGATGGTGCACGGTGTCGTGCGGTGTGGTGGTGGACCGAAGCGGCATGGCACACCCCTCCCCGGGGATACGGCGGTTACCGCGATTCTTACCCCGCCCCGCCCACCCGCACCGTCGGCGCGCCGCCCGGTTCCCGGCGGCGCCGCCGCTACCGGCCGCGCTGGGCCGCCGCGAAACGGTGCGCGTCCCAGGTGCCGTCGAGCTCCGGCGCCAGCCAGCCCGGGGCCGCGGCGCGGAAGTCCGCCGCGGGCAGGCGGCCCGCGCCCTCCGGCACGGCACCCAGCAGCGGGGCGCCCGCCGCCTCGGGGAGGTCCGCGAGGTTGCAGCGGGCCGCGAGGTCCGGCTCCGCGGGCCAACTGCCGATCACGACACCCTGACAGCGCAGGCCGCGGGCGCGCAGCGCCTCCGCGGTGAGCGCGGTGACGTTGAGCGTGCCCAGGCCCGCCTGCGCCACGATCAGTACGGGGGCGGCCAGCAGCCCCGCCACGTCCGCCAGCGTCGACCCGGCCTCGTCGAGCTGGACGAGCAGCCCGCCCGCGCCCTCGACCAGCACCAGGTCGTGATCGCCCGCGAGCCGGGTCGCGGCCCGCTCCACCTCGCGCGGCCGTACGGGCGCGCGGCCCGCCCGGCGGGCGGCGGTCGCCGGGGCCAAGGGGTCGGGGAACCGGGCGAGTTCGGCGCCGGTGACCGGGCCGGCGAGCCGTTGCACCTCCGCGATGTCACCGGGCTCGTCCGCCGCGACGCCCGTCTGCGCGGGCTTGAGGACGGCCACCGTGCGGCTCGCCGCCAGGGCCGCTGCCGCGATGGCGGCGGTGACGACTGTCTTGCCCACTTCGGTGTTGGTGCCGGTGACGACCGTGACGGTCATGTTCTCTGCCTCCGTTACGTTGTCGGTTCTGCCGCCTGCGGCGGTGGCGGCCTCCGGGCCGCGTCCTCAAACGCCGGACGGACTGAGTCCCGCGGACCGTGGCATCGAAACCGAGACCCGCAGGCTCAAGCCCACGGCCCGTACATCCAGCCCGTCCGGCGATTGAGGACGCGGCCGCAGGCCGCCACCGCCGCAGGCGGCAAGACGGCCCGCGGCCGAAGAAAAAGGGAAGGACCCCCTACGCCACCCGCGCGGCAGCGCACACGGCCGCGCAGATCCGGGCCACATCCTCGTCCCCCGTCACATACGGCGGCATCGTGTAGATGAGGTTCCGGAACGGCCGCAGCCACACCCCTTCCCGCGCCAGCGCCCGCGTCGCCGCCGCGACGTCCACCTCGTGGTCCAGCTCGACCACGCCGATCGCGCCGAGCACCCGGACGTCCCGTACCGAAGGAAGCGCCGCCGCGTCGGCGAGCCCGTCGCGCAGGGCGGACTCGATGCGCTTGACCTCCGTCTGCCAGTCCTGTGACAGCAGCAGGTCGATGGAGGCGCACGCGACGGCCGCGGCGAGGGGGTTGGCCATGAAGGTCGGGCCGTGGGCCAGCACCGGGACCTCGCCCCGGGAGATGCCGTCCGCGACCCGCGGCGTGCACAGCGTCGCGGCCATCGTGAGATAACCGCCGGTCAACGCCTTGCCGACGCACATCACATCAGGGGCGATCCCCGCGTGCTCCGCCGCGAACAGCCTGCCCGTACGGCCGAAACCGGTGGCGATCTCGTCCAGGACCAGCAGCACGCCGTGCTCGTCGCACGCCTCCCGCAGCACCCGCAGATACACCGGGTCGTGGAAGCGCATGCCACCCGCGCCCTGCACCACCGGCTCCACGATCACGGCGGCCAGCTCGTGCGCGTGCCGGGCGACGACCTCCCGGAGGTGCGCCGAGTAGGCGGGCACCACGTCCGTGTCGTAGTCGTGCGGCGGGGCGTCCGCGAAGACCTGCCGGGGCAGTGCCCCGGACCACAGCTCGTGCATCCCTCCGTCGGGGTCGCACACGGCCATCGGCTGCCAGGTGTCCCCGTGGTATCCGCCGCGCCAGGTCATCAGCCGGTGCTTCTCCGGCCGGCCGAGCGAGCGCCAGTACTGGAGACACATCTTCACGGCGACCTCGACCGACACCGAACCGGAGTCGCAGAGGAAGACGTGCTCGAGGCCCTCGGGGGTGATCTCCACCAGCCGGGCGGCGAGCCGCACGGCGGGCTCGTGGGTGAGCCCGCCGAACATCACATGACTCATCCGCCCCAACTGGTCCTGGACGGCCGCGTTGAGCACGGGGTGGTTGTAGCCGTGGAGCGCGGACCACCACGACGACATCCCGTCGATCAACTCGCGTGCGCCGTACGCCGGTTCCGCGAGCCGCAGCCGTACCCCCGACGCGGACTCCACGATCAGCGGCTCCTGGCGGCCCGGCATCGGGCCGTACGGGTGCCACACGTGCTGCCGGTCGAGGGCGAGCAGTTCACCGGGGGTGAGCGGCTCAGGCATTGGGCGGCAGGTCCGTTCCCGCGCCACGGCGGCGGACGGCGACCAGCTCCGGACGGACCTCACCGGCCTCGGCGGCGCCGGCCGCGTCGGCGACGGTGTTCCCGGTGTTCTCCGCGACGACGTTCTCCGTGACCGCGGGCCCGTCGGCGGCGCCGCCGTCCCCGCACGGGCCGCAGCCACCGCCGCCGTGTCCGCCGCAGCCGCCGGCCAGGGCGTCCGCGCGGTGGGCGGGCAGGGTCGTGGTGTCCGCGCCCTCCACCTCGAAGCCCGCGTCCTCGATCATCGCCAGGTCGGCCTTGCCCTCCTGGCCCTCACTGGTCAGATAGTCGCCGAGGAAGATCGAGTTGGCCAGGTGCAGCGCGAGCGGCTGCATCGACCGCAGGTGCACCTCGCGCCCACCCGCCAGCCGGACCTCCACGTCCGGGCAGACGAACCGCACCATCGCCAGGATGCGCAGGGCCCGCTGCGGAGTGAGGTTCCACTCCTTCGCCAGCGGCGTCCCCTCGAACGGGATGAGGAAGTTGACCGGCACCGAGTCCGGGTCCAGCTCGCGCAGCGAGAACACCACGTCGACGAGGTCGGCATCGGTCTCGCCCATGCCTGCGATCAGCCCGGAACAGGCGGACATGCCCGCCGCCTGCGCCTGCTGCACGGTGTCGACGCGGTCGGCGTAGGTGTGCGTCGTGGTGATGCCGCCGTACGTGGCCTCGGAGGTGTTGAGGTTGTGGTTGTACGCGTCGGCGCCCGCCGCGCGCAGCCGCTCGGCCTGGCCCGAGGAGAGCAGCCCGAGGCACGCGCACACCTCGACGTCCTCGTTCTGCTCCTTGATCGCCTCGATGGTCCTGGTGACCCGGTCGACGTCCCGGTCCGTGGGGCCGCGGCCGCTGGCCACCAGGCAGACCCGCTTCGCGCCGCCCGCGACACCGGCCGCCGCCGCCCGCGACGCCTCCTCCGGCTTCAGCCAGGAGTACTTGAGGATCCCGGTGTCGGAACCGAGCCGCTGCGAGCAGTAGGAACAGTCCTCCGGGCACAGCCCGGACTTGAGGTTGACCAGGTAGTTGAGCTTCACCCGGCGCCCGAACCACTTGCGGCGCACCTTGCCCGCGGCGGCCACCACGTCGAGCAGTTCGTCATCGGAGGTCGCCAGCACGGCGAGCGCCTCTTCACGGGTCGGCAGCTCCCGCCGCAACCCCTTGTCCACCAGCGTGTTCAGCAGGTCCATGGCGGAGATCCTTACGCACGCCACCGCCCCGGGCCAATGGAGATATCGCACAACAGCGTCCTTTTGAGGTGTGTGTATTGCCACACCATGACCGGGCGCGCCGGGGACTACGTTCTATGCACTGCATACAAAGCGGGCCCCCGGCCCTCCCTGATCCCCACCCCACGGAACGCGAAGGACGGCCGATGCCGAAGGACCCGTTCGACTGGATCGACCGGCACCACCAGCGCCGCCTCGCCGCGGGCCTGGTGCGGGACCTGCGTCCCCGCCCCGCCGACTCGTCGCTCGTCGACCTGGCCGGGAACGACTACCTGGGGCTCACCCGCCACCCCGAGGTCACCCGGGCCGCCGCCGACGCCGCACGCCGCTGGGGCGCGGGCTCGACCGGCTCCCGGCTGGTCACCGGCAGCACCGCGTTGCACACCCGGCTGGAGGAGGCCCTGGCCGCGTTCTGCGGGTTCGAGGCGGCCCTGGTCTTCTCCTCCGGCTACGCCGCCAACCTCGCCGCCGTCACCGCGCTCACCGGGCCCCTCGACAACGGCACCCTCGTCGTCTCCGACGCGGGCAACCACGCCTCGCTCATCGACGGCTGCCGCCTGGCCCGCGCCGAGACGGCCGTCGTCCCGCACGCCGACCCGGCCGCGGTGCGCAAGACGCTGGACGCCCACGGCGGCCGCGCGCTGGCCGTCACCGACTCCGTCTTCTCCGTCGACGGCGACGCCGCCCCGCTCCGGGAACTCGCGGAAGCCTGCCGGGCCCACGGCGCGGCACTGCTCGTCGACGACGCGCACGGGCTCGGCGTCCTGGGCGACGGAGGGCGCGGCGCCGTGCACGCGGCGGGGCTCGCGGGCGCCCCCGACGTCGTCGCCACCGTCACCCTGTCGAAGTCGCTGGGCAGCCAGGGAGGCGCGGTCCTCGGGCCCGCCCGGGTGATCAGGCACCTCGTCAGCAACGCCCGTACGTTCATCTTCGACACCGGGCTCGCCCCGGCCGCCGTGGGCGCGGCCCTCGCGAGCCTGGAGGTGCTGCGCCGCGAGCCGCAACGCGCCGCCCGCACCCGTCAGGTGGCCCGTGAGCTGTACCGGAGGGTGACGGCCGCGGGCCTCGAGGCCGTCCGGCCCGATGCGGCGGTGGTGTCCGTGCGGGCGCCCTCGCCCGAGGCGGCGGTGCGCTGGGCGGCCGACTGCCGGGCCGGAGGGCTCGCGGTCGGCTGCTTCCGGCCGCCGTCCGTGCCCGACGGGGTCTCGCGACTGCGGCTGACCGCCCGCGCGGACCTGTCGGACCGGCAGATCGAGGAGGCGGTCGGCACGGTCGTGCGGACCGCACCGGCCGCCTGGGCAGGCTCAGTTCCCGCGTGAGGGCCCGCGGGACGGGAGGTCGAGGGGACGGAAGGAACCGCCGCGAAGCCCTCCGACGAAGGAGGACCAGGTGACGGAGGGGAACAACAGGGCGGGAGCGGCCCGGTTCTTCGAGTCGCGCACGGCCAGCAGTCCGGGGACGAGGCCGGCCGCTTCCACGCAGTTGTTCATTCCGGTGCTGTAGCTGCTGCGGCGCCACACTGCGCCGCGAAGGGCCGATGAGGAAGGTACGTACCGAGGCATTGCGGACATGGTGCCTCCTTACGCGCCGTCATTGATCCCGGCGATGAAATCCAGCGAGTTCTCGTGCGAGAGGGCGTGCGCCCGGAGCGCGGTGAATGCCGCGCCGTACGCCAGGAGGTCTTCTTTCCGCTCCAAGTAGAGGCTACTCGTCAAGTGGTCGAGAACAACCACATCCAGATCGGCAATGCGCGGAAATGAGAAGATAACAAAGGGCCCGGTGATGCCGATATGGCCGCTGCTGGAGAACGGCAGTACATGCAGCCGCACATGACGCAGCGAACCCGTTTCCACCAGGTGCCGCAACTGCCCGGCCATGACCTCCCGTCCACCGACCTGATGGCGGAGCACGGCCTCGTCCAGTACGGCGCACAGCTCCAGCGGATGGTCGCCGCGGAGCACCGACTGCCGCGCCATGCGCACCCGCACCAGCTTCTCCACCTGCTCCGGCGGCGGGTCGTCGAGCGCCGCCCGGGTCACGGCGCGGGCGTAGGCGGGGGTCTGCAGCAGCCCCGGCACCACGGTGGTCTCCAGGGTCCGTAACCGCGAGGCCTCGGACTCCAGGCTGATGAAGTCCAGGTAGGCGGGGGGCAGCAGATTGCGGTAGGCGTACCACCAGCCACGCCGTCCGCCTTCCGCATCGGCGGTGCCCGCACCGCACAGCGCCCCCAGCAGCGCGCGCAGTTCGGGGTCGGACACGCCGTAGGCGTCCAGCAGCAGCGCCACGTCCGAGGACTTCACGCCGCTGCTGCCGGTCTCGATGCGGCTGACCTTCGACTGGTGCCAGCCCACCGCCTGTGCCGCCTCCAGGCTGGTCAGCCCGGCCAGTTCGCGCTGCCGGCGCAGTTCCCCGCCGAGTTTGCGGCGGCGTACCGCGGGTCCGTATCGCATGGGTCCGTCTCTCTGGCGAGGTGAACATGGTGTTTCTTGTCAATAGACCAGTGTGCCGTCCAAATCCGGTCTCTCGTCGTAGAGTTCACCGCTTCGAGCGACAGATATATGCATATCTCGGGGGATCGCACGCATCACGCCCCTTTTCAGTGGCAGGCTGTCGCGCAGAGCCGCCCGAGAGCGCTCTCGACTTCAGGGCGCATTGCGTCGGAGTCCGGTCTCGGCGGGAAAGGGACAGCGCCATGGCAGACCACCAAGAAGCCACCGTCACCCTGCCGAGCGCCCCCGCCTCGGTCTCCACGGCACGCCGCTATGTGGCGGGCGTGCTCGCGGACTGGGGGCTGCCGGGCGGTACGGACACTGCTGAAACGGTACGGCTGATCGTCTCCGAGCTCGCCACCAACGCCGTGCAGCACACCCGGGGGCAGTCGCCCACCTTCACCGTCGACGTCCTGCTCGACCACGACCGGCAGTTGAGGATCGGGGTCACGGACAGCCATCCGCGCTTCCCCCGGCGGCTGCCCGCCGCGGTCCAGCAGGACAACGGGCGCGGCATGGTCATCGTCCGCTGCCTGGCCGCGGAGCGCGGGGGAAGACTCTTCTTCACCCCGACCTCCGACGGCGGCAAGACCGTGTGGATCTCGCTGCCCTGGACCGTGCCCGCCCTGAGCGCCGAGGGCTGAGGCGCGGGCCGGGCCCCGCACGCCGTACGGGGCCCGGCCGTCGCGTCAGGGGGTCAGTCCTCCACCCGGCCGTAGAGCACGCTGTTGGTCCAGATCCGCTCCAGGCGCACCACCGCGCCGGTCTTGGGCGCGTGCCAGATCTTGCCGTCACCGGCGTATATGCCCACGTGGTAGACGCCCCGGCCGGACACGAAGAACACCAGGTCGCCGCGTTCCCGGGCGGCGCGGGCGATGTGGGTGGTCCGGTTGTACTGCTCCTCGGCGGTGCGGGGCAGGGTCTTGCCGGCCCGCTTGAAGGAGTAGAGCGTCAGGCCCGAGCAGTCGAAGCGGTACGGTCCGGTCGCGCCCCACTGGTAGGGCGAGCCCGCCTTCGAGGCCGCGATGTGCAGTGCGTTGGTGGCGATGGTCGAGGCCTCCGCGCCCGTCGCCGCGCCCGGCACGAGCACCGTGGCGCCGACGGCGGCGAGCGTGAGGGCGGAAGCGGCTCCGGCCCTGGACATCATCGACGGACGTTTGTGCGCGCCCATGTGTCAACCCTTCGTCAGCCGCCTGTGAAGGATGACCTGTCGGGTTCGGGCAGGCGAAGAATGCCCGGCCGTGTCAACGGCTTCACCCCAAGGGCCGACCGCATTACTCTGGTCGTCCCACCGTGCTCGGGTCCTCCATCCCCACCGGTGCATTCAGTCGACCCGGCATCCAGACAGCGGCGGGGTTCGGCGTCCGCCTGGACCGCCCCACCGGGATGGCGGGGTCTTGTCGTCGACCGGGATCTTGGCGCAGCCCGGGTACGGATTCCGAGTGGATCCAGAGCTATGTGAGGCTGATCACTTCTGGGCAATTCCGCTGGACACAGCGGGGATTGTCCGGTTCGGCAGGACCCTGTTGAGCCGCTGGCCTGCGGCCCGTCCGCGGCGCTCCGGCGTGGCGTGCGTGCCCGGCTGAAATCGATCACCGCGCGTCGTCTACGACATCGTCCGGCGTATGGGGGAGCGGTGTTTATTCGCCCGCCGACCCCCGATCCATGGGTGCGGGCGGGAGCGCGAGCGGAATGGCGACCCGACGCGCCCGGCGCTCTCCGTCCAGGACGAGCATCGCCCGCGTCAGGGTGCCCCCGTGCAACTCCCGCTCACCGCGCTCGAACATCACAGCGAGGGCGTCCCGCAGTCCGGCGGCGGCGACGGCCAGGGTCTGCGCCGCTCGTAGCGCGCCGTACGTGCCCTGCGGCCGGGCCGGGTTGATCCGGCCCAGCAGATCCAGTACGTGCAGATAGCAGTCGATCACCTCGCCCTCGGCCCGCGTCAGGGCGGGCAGGGGCGGCAGTTCGGGAGGGAGCACGGCGGATCACCGGGCCGGCCGGCGGAGCGTGGCCTGCTGCTTGCGGCTTTCGGTGAGCCGGTCGATGAGCCCGTAGGCCAGCGCACCCTCGGCGTCGAAGACCCTGTCGCGCTCGATGTCGCGACGGATTCGCTCGGCGCTCTGCCCGGTGTGCCGGACCAGCATCTCCTCAAGAGTGTCCCGCGTCCGCAGCAGTTCCGTGGCCTGGATCGCCAGATCCGCCACCTGGCCCTCGACCGCCCCGCCGAGCGACGGCTGGTGGACGACGACCCGCGCGTTCGGCAGCGCGAGCCGCTTGCCGGGGGTGCCGGCGGCCAGCAGCACGGCGGCGGACGAGGCGGCCTGCCCCAGGCAGACCGTCTCCACGTCGCAGCCGACGAAGCGCATCGTGTCGTAGATCGCGGTCATCGCGGTCACCGAGCCGCCGGGGGAGTTGATGTAGAGCGAGATGTCCCGGTCGGGCGCGGCGTGTTCGAGGTGCATGAACTGGACGATCACGTCATTGGCGCAGGCGTCGTCGATCGGCGTGCCGAGGAAGACGATGCGCTCGGACAGCAGCTTGGAGTACGGGTCCGACGTGCGGGTCACGGCGCCGAGGCGCTCGGTGAACTCCGGCAGGACGTGGCGGGCGACGGGTCGGTTCATGACTGCCCTCTTCCTCTGTAAAAAATGTACAGTACGTACACCTCGTTAGAATGTGAGCATGGCCTACGAAATTCCGGTGACGCAAGCCCGAGCCGAGCTGGCGGATCTGATCAACCGCGTCGTCTACGGCGGTGAGCGGGTGGTCGTCACGCGCCACGGGAAGCCGCTCGTCGCCCTGGTGTCCGCCGCTGACCTGCGGCGACTCGAGGAGAGCGGGACGGCGGAGGAGGCCGTCGAGGAGCAGGTGATCAGCACGGTCTCCACGGCGCGCCCGCTGCCGTCCGCTCCCGGCGAACGCCGCCGGTTCGGGATCGCGGCGGAGCACCGGAATCCGGAGCGGCCCCGACCCTCTCCGTGATCTTCGCCCGGTGTCCCCGTACGGGGCGGGGGCACCGCGTGCCACCTCTGGCCATGGATACGCAAAGAGTCAGTTAACGCGGTGGAAAAGCTTGCGCCCTAATCTGCAATCCCTGGTCGCTCCATGAAGAACCCCAGGTCAACACTGTGTAGAACTCTTGTGTGACCCCAGTGGGTTCAGCTATGGGGCCTGGTTCGTCAGTGAGGTGGACGCATGCAACTAACCCCGCATGAGCAGGAACGCCTGCTTCTCCATGTGGCCGCCGACGTAGCCGAGAAGCGCCGAGCCCGTGGCGTGCTGCTCAACCATCCCGAGGCGGTGGCCCTGATCACCGTGCACATCCTCGAAGGCGCCCGCGACGGCCGGACCGTGGCCGAGCTGATGTCCTCCGGGCGCAAGGTGCTCACCCGCGCCGATGTCATGGAGGGCATCCCCGAGATGATCCACGAGGTCCAGGTCGAGGCCACCTTCCCGGACGGCACCAAACTCGTCACCGTCCACGAACCCATCGGCTGACGGAGGGCCGCGCCATGATTCCCGGGGAGATCCTCCACGCCGACGCGCCCGTGCCCCTCAACCAGGGCCTCCCGCGCACCCGGCTCACCGTGCTCAACGCCGCCGACCGGCCCGTACAGGTCGGCTCCCACTACCACTTCGCCGAGGCCAACCCCGGCCTCGACTTCGACCGCGCCGCCGCCCGCGGCCGCCGGCTCGACATCGCCGCGGGCACCGCCGTGCGCTTCGAGCCCGGCATCCCCGTCGAGGTCGCCCTGGTGCCGATCGGCGGCAAGCGCGTCGTCGAGGGGCTGCGCGGCGAGTGCGGAGGGCCGCTCGATGCCTGAGCTCGACCGGGCCGCGTACGCCGACCTGTTCGGCCCCACCACGGGCGACCGCATCCGCCTCGCCGACACCGACCTCCTGATCGAGATCGAGGAGGACCGCAGCGGCGGACCCGGCCACGCCGGGGACGAGGCCGTCTTCGGCGGCGGCAAGGTCATCCGCGAGTCCATGGGCCAGTCCCGGACCACCCGCGCCGAGGGTGCCCCCGACACGGTCGTCACCGGCGCCGTCGTCCTCGACCACTGGGGCATAGTCAAGGCCGACATCGGCATCCGCGACGGCCGGATCACGGGCATCGGCAAGGCGGGCAACCCCGACACCATGGACGGCGTCCACCCCGACCTCGTGATCGGACCCGAGACCGAGGTCATCGCGGGCAACGGCAGGATCCTCACCGCCGGGGCCATCGACGCCCATGTGCACTTCATCTGCCCACAGCTCGCGGACGAGGCCCTCGCCTCCGGCATCACCACCCTCGTCGGCGGGGGCACCGGCCCCGCCGAGGGCAGCAAGGCCACCACCATCACCCCCGGCTCCTGGCACCTTGCCCGGATGTTCGAGGCGATGGAGGGCTACCCCCTGAACATCGGCCTGCTGGGCAAGGGCAATACCGTCTCCTACGACTCGATGCGCGCCCAACTGCGCGCAGGAGCCCTGGGATTCAAGATCCACGAGGACTGGGGGGCCACGCCCGCCGTCATCGACGCCTGCCTGTCGGTCTGCGAGGAGAGCGGCGCCCAGCTCGCCATCCACACGGACACCCTCAACGAGGCCGGGTTCGTGGGCGACACCCTCGCCGCGATCGCCGGGCGTTCCATCCACGCGTACCACACCGAGGGCGCGGGCGGCGGGCACGCGCCCGACATCATCACCGTCGTCTCCGAGGCCAACGTCCTCCCCAGCTCCACCAACCCCACCCGCCCGCACACCGTCAACACCGTCGACGAGCACCTCGACATGCTGATGGTCTGTCACCACCTCAACCCCGCCGTGCCCGAGGACCTCGCCTTCGCGGAGTCCCGGATCCGTCCGAGCACCATCGCCGCCGAGGACGTCCTGCACGACCTCGGCGCCATCTCGATCATCTCCTCCGACTCCCAGGCGATGGGCCGCATCGGCGAGGTCGTCCTGCGCACCTGGCAGACGGCCCACGTGATGAAGAAACGGCGCGGCGCCCTGCCGGGGGACGGCGCCGCCGACAACCGGCGCGCCCGCCGCTACGTCGCGAAGTACACGATCAACCCGGCCGTCGCCCAGGGCCTCGACCACGAGATCGGCTCCGTCGAGACCGGCAAGCTCGCCGACCTCGTGCTGTGGGAACCGGCGTTCTTCGGCGTCAAGCCGCTGCTCGTGATCAAGGGCGGGCAGATCGCGTACGCGCAGATGGGCGACGCGAACGCGTCCATCCCCACCCCGCAGCCGATCCTGCCCCGCCCCATGTTCGGCGCCATGGGGCGCGCCCCCGCCGCCAACTCCCTGAACTTCGTCACCCAGTGGGCCCTCGACGACGGCCTCCCCGAGCGGCTCGGACTCGGCAAACGCTTCGTCCCGATCCGCAGCACCCGCGGTGTCACCAAGGCGGACATGCGCAACAACGACGCCCGGCCCCACGTCGAGGTCGACCCCGACACCTTCACCGTCACCATCGACGGCGAAGCCGTCGACCCGCAGCCGGTGGCGGAACTGCCGATGGCCCAGCGCTACTTCCTCTTCTGATGGGAGCCACCCGTGCCGCCCTCCTCGTCCTCGCCGACGGGCGGTTCCCCGCCGGAGGCCACGCGCACTCCGGCGGGGCCGAGGCCGCTGTCAAGGCGGGCCGGGTCCGGGACGCGGGCACCCTGGAGGAGTTCTGCCGGGGACGGCTGCACACCGCCGGGCTCACCGCGGCCGGGCTCGCCGCCGCGGCGGCCGCGGGCCTCGACCCGCTCGCCCTCGACGAGGCCGCCGACGCCCGTACCCCCTCGCCCGCCCTGCGTGCCGCCGCGCGCCGGCTCGGGCGGCAGATGACCCGTGCCGTACGGGCCACATGGCCCTCGCCCGAGTTGGACGCCCTGGTGGCGGCCCGGCCGCGCGGGGCCCACCAGCCCATCGTCCTTGGACTGGCCGCCCGCGCCGCCGGACTGACCCCGCTGGACGCCGCGTACGCCGCCGTCTACGAGTCGGTCAGCGGCCCCGCGACGGCGGTCGTACGGCTGCTCGGCCTCGATCCCTTCGAAGCGACGGGGGTGCTGGCCGGACTGGCCCCGGAGCTGGACGCCGTCGCGGCGCGAGCCGCCGACGCGGCGAGCCAGGGCCTGGACGCGCTTCCCGCGTGCGCGGCGCCGCTGCTCGACATCACGGCGGAGGTGCATGCGGCGTGGCCTGTGCGGCTGTTCGCGACGTAGGGACTTCTCCGAAACGTGCTCCGCGCGGTGTCCTCAATCGCCGGACGGGCTGGATCGCGCGGCCGGGCCGCAGACTTGCCGGGCTCGCACAGGCACAAGGCCACGGTCCGCGCATCCACCCCGTCCGGTGATTGAGGACGCGCCCGGAGAGCGCTTCCGCCGCAGGCGGCGAACCGGCCCGCAGCCGATGCCCGCATCACCACCAACCTCCCGGGAGGGAAAATGCACCTCGACCACCCCGACGCCTACCCCCACCGCCACACCTACAGCGCAGCCCACCCGCTCCGCGGCGACGGCTCGCGCCGCGCCCTGCGGATAGGGCTCGGCGGTCCCGTCGGCTCCGGCAAGACCGCCACCGTCGCCGCGCTCTGCCGGGAACTGCGCGACCGGCTCTCCATCGCCGTCGTCACCAACGACATCTACACCCGCGAGGACGCCGAGTTCCTGCTCCGGCACGCCGTGCTGCCGCCCGAGCGGATCACCGCCGTCGAGACCGGCGCCTGCCCGCACACCGCGATCCGCGACGACATCTCCGCCAACCTCGAAGCCGTGGAGGACCTGGAGGACTCGGTCGGTCCGCTGGACCTGATCCTCGTCGAGTCCGGCGGCGACAACCTCACCGCCACCTTCTCCAAGGGCCTCGTCGACGCGCAGATCTTCGTGATCGACGTCGCGGGCGGCGACGACATCCCGCGCAAGGGCGGCCCCGGCGTCACCACCGCCGACCTGCTCGTCGTCAACAAGACCGACCTCGCCCCCTACGTCGGCGTGGACCTGGCGGGCATGGCCCGCGACGCCAAGGCCCAGCGCGGCGACCTGCCCGTGGCCTTCACCTCCCTCGTGGCCGAGGACGGCGTACGGCCGGTCGCCGACTGGGTGCGCGAGCGGCTCGCGGCCTGGACCGCCGGGCCGCGATGACCACCGCCCCCGTACGGCCCGCGCCCGCGCCCGTGCCTGCCACCGGCATCCGGGCCGCCGCCACGATCGTCGCCTCGGCGGACGGCAGGGGCGGCACGGCGCTGCCCGTACTCGACGGCGCGGGCCCCTTCGCGCCGCGCAGGCTGCGGCCGTACGGGAAACGGGCCCGGGTCGCCCTCGTCGGCGCGATGAGCGCGCCGCTCGGCGGCGACCGGCTCACCCTCACCGTCGCCGTGGAGGACGGTGCCGACCTGCACTTCTCCACCACGGCGGCCACCATCGCACTGCCCGGCCGCACGGGCGCCCCGGCCACGTACGACACCCGGATCAGGGTCTGTGACGGGGCCGCGCTGCACTGGCTGCCCGAACCGCTGATCTCCGCGCGGGGCAGCGATCTGCGGATGACCACCCGCGTCGAACTCGCCCCGACCGCACGGCTGGTGCTCCGCGAGGAGCAGATCCTCGGCCGCGCGGGCGAGCGGCCGGGCCGGCTGACCAGCCGGCTGACCGTCCACCGGGCGGGCCGCCCGCTGCTCGACCAGGAGCTGGCATACGGGGACGGGGTGCCCGGCTGGGACGGCGGCGCCGTGCTGGGCGGCCACCGGGCCGTCGGCCAACTCCTCGTCGTGGACCCGGACTTCGAGGACGCCCCGGTGGCCCCGCGCCCCCTGGGGCCGACCGCGGCCGTGACACCCCTCGCCGGACCGGCCTTCGTACTGAGCGCGGTCGCCGCCGACGGTCTGCACCTTCGAAGAATGCTCGAAACAGAGGTATTTATGGCAGATGGTGCTATGCGGGCGATTTGATGTGCCAGGGGTGAACGGTGGCACAAGTGGCGTCTTTTGTTTCGTCATTCTTACGGATTAGTAAAGAACACTCGTACGGCCTGTCCTTTATGGCAGGGGAGACGGAAGGATCCGAGCTGCAGGATTGTGATCATCGCCGCGCCAAGCGGCGTATCCAGCAGGGGGATTTCCGACGTGAGACCTACATCAGTACTCGGCGCGGCCGGCACCGTGGTGACCGGCGCGCTGGTGGCCGGGTTCCTGACCGCCCCGGCAGCCGGCGCCGTGGACCGCGTGCCGGGCGGCGCCGCCGAGGCGCGCGGTGTGCAGGTCGCCGCCGCGACGGCGGCCAAGGCAGGCATCAAGTGGCAGGACTGCCCCGCCTCCTGGGGCCTGGAGAAGCCCATCGAGTGCGGCTATGTCACGGTTCCCGTCGACTACAGCAAGCCCCACGGCCGCACCATCAAGATCGCCGTGGACCGGGCCCGGTCGACCGGCACCGCCGACGAGCGCCAGGGTTCGCTCGTCTACAACCCCGGCGGCCCCGGCGGCTCCGGCATGCGCTTCCCGAAGCGGGTCACCACCAAGAGCCCGCTGTGGGCGAAGACCGCGAAGGCGTACGACTTCGTCGGCTTCGACCCGCGCGGCGTCGGCCACTCCGCCCCGATCTCCTGCATCGACCCGCAGAAGTTCGTGGCGGCCCCCAAGGCCGACCCGGTGCCCTCCGACGAGGCCGACAAGCGCGCCCAGCGCAAGCTGGCCCGCGAGTACGCGGACGGCTGCGCCGAGCGCAGCGGCGACCTGCTCCCGTACCTCACGACGGCCAACACCGCCCGTGACGTCGACGTCGTGCGCGCCGCCCTCGGCGAGAAGAAGCTCAACTACCTGGGCGTCTCCTACGGCACCTACCTGGGCGCCGTCTACGGCACGCTCTTCCCGAACCACGTCCGCCGCATGATCGTCGACAGCATCGTCAACCCGGCGCAGGACAACATCTGGTACCAGGCCAACCTGGAGCAGGACATCGCCTTCGAGGGCCGCTTCAAGGACTGGGAGAAGTGGGTCGCCCAGCACGACGCCGTCTTCCACCTCGGCGCCACCCAGGCCGAGGTCCAGCAGGGCTGGGAGAAGATACGAGCCACCGCCAAGAAGAACCCCATCGGTGGTGTCGTCGGCCCCGCCGAGCTCATCAACTACTTCCAGAGCGCCGCGTACTACGACTCCTCATGGGTCCCGGTCGCCGAGGCCTGGAGCAAGTACGTCGCCGGTGACAGCAAGCCGCTGGTCTCGGCGGCCGGCCCGGACCTGTCCAACATGGCGGGCAACATCACCGCGGAGAACAGCAACGCCGTCTACACCGCGGTGGAGTGCGCCGACGCCAAGTGGCCCACCAGCTGGAAGAAGTGGGACCGCGACAACACCCGGATCAGTCAGAAGGCCCCCTTCATGACCTGGGCGAACGCCTGGATGAACCTCCCCTGCGCCACCTGGCACGGCTCCCAGGGCACCCCGGTCGAGGTCACCACCCACAAGGGCCTGCCGACGACCCTCCTCGTCCAGAGCACGCGTGACGCCGCCACCCCCTACGCGGGCGCGGTCGAACTCCACAAGCGCTTCCAGGGCTCCCGCCTGATCACGGAGAACGGCGCGGGCTCCCACGGCGTCACGGGCCTCGTCAACCCCTGCATCAACTCCCGTGTCGACGCCTACCTCCTCGAAGGCAAGGTCGACCCCAAGGACGTGACCTGCACCCCGCACGCCGTCCCGGAACCGCCGAAGGCCGCCGCCGCGTCGTAACGGCTTCCGAGCAGGTCAAAAGCGGTTTCACCCCAGCGCCCCGGCTCCGTCACGGAGTCGGGGCGCTGGCGTAGGGGCATGGGGGCGTTGGGCGCTTCGTATCGGGCTGCTCGCAGATCATCGCGCTTGCATGCGATTCCCTGTGTGTGAGCGCAGGGGAATGTCGTGATCATTTCCCACTTTTTTCCCAGTCCCCCTGTGGGCGGGAGGTGTGAACCCGCCGCTCCCCAGGCCGCCAACTTGGGAGGTTGATTGGGCGCGACCTGGGGAGCGGCGGGCGGCCCACTCCCGGTACCTGCGATCCGCGAGTGGGTGCCGGTGGCCGCCTGCCGACGCTATCGGGGTGCGCGACGGCAGGCGGCGGTCTCATGGGTGAGCCGTAGGGCTCACCAGGCCGCCCAAAGCCCTCTCCCTCAGCCAGTGGTGGTGTCGGCTAAGAACGGGAGGCCGGACCCGCGGAGCGCGTCCATGGCGACGGTGGGGGCGGGAGCCGGGCTGCTGCCGCGGGCTGCTTGCCAACCGCTGCCGGGGTGCGGATGGCTGCGCCGGGTCGAGCTCGACGAACACGGGACAGAGGGGGAGCCGTCGACGCGGATGTTCGAAATGAACTCACACACGACTCCCCCTGAGTCTCTACCGTGCGAACGGAACCGCCTTCGGCCTCACTCGCGGCCGCGGTTCAACGCTCAGGATTATGCATATTCCTTTCGAATATCCGCCACCCCCGAACAGGGGGTACTCACCATCTGCTGGCCAACCCCGGTGACTGCCGTCACCTTGCGCACGGCCTCCGGTTCGCAGAGCGATGTGGCGCTGTCCGGGGGAGCCAGCAGCCAGTGGATGCCGGGCGGATCCGTGTGATGGGGCGCGGGTACGGCGATGCTGTGGGACGGCCCGAAGCACTCGTAGGGCGGGCTCCACGAGCGCACGGTTCCTGGAGGCACCAGGGCGTAGCACCAGCCGTACGTCGTGTCCGCGATCACGGCGCTGTCGATCGCGGCGTCCCGGAAGACCGCCTCGACCGCTTCCCGGCCGTCCGAGTCGGCTTGAGAGTGGATCACCTCGACGGGGATCTGTACGACGTCGAACAGGACGCCTGTCAGGACTTGTGCCGGGTCGCCGCGGAGCCACCACCCCCGGGTGGGGACGAGCAATGCCTGAGAGAGCCACTTGGCGGCAGAGGAGCCTCCGTCGACGGCAGCCCCGTCCGATGACGGCGTCACCGGGGCCTCGCGTAGTAGAGCAGGGACTTGGCCGCCTGGGTGAGCGTGTGGACGACGGCCTCAGGTGCGGGGGACGGGTCTGCGTTGATCGTCCGGTCGGTGAGGAGTCTGCGGCCCCACGCCACCGCGCTGTGCAGTGCGGCGTCCCCGAACCCGCTTCTCCTCCGGTTCTCGGCCGCGGCCTCCACGAGCGGGATCAGGGCTTCGATAAGGGCGCGGAGCCCCTCCTCCAAGGCCTGCAATGCCTCCTCGTCCCGCGGGGTGAGTCCGCGGCTCATGCCTCTGGTGACCGCCTCGGCGTCCAGGATGATGGTCGGTGGAGTGGCAGTCATGGTGTCCCCGGCTTTCGGTGGCAAGTGCACGTGCAGGTGAGGGATTCGGTCTGGGTCGCGTTGGGCAGCGCTCCGACCCGGCGAATGGGTATGGCTCCCGGGCACCTCCGGTGGTGACCGCCTCGGCAGTCCGGAGTGGTGTGTGGGGTGGTGGGGCGCGTCACGGGCACGCCGGACCGCCGCGGGTGATGGAACCCAGGATCTGTCGCGCGGCGCCGAGCAGATGCGGACGGATGTCGCAGCCGTGAGGCAGGGGCATCGGCCGTCCGGTCCGGTAGTCCCACGGCGGGGTGTCCCAGCGAGCACCATGGGAAGGAGGAAGCGCCACCCAGCCCGCCGACCCGGTGTGGAGTTCCGTCACTGAGGCGGCGGCCCTCGCGATCGCTTGCCGTCCGCTGCCGGGCTGGGTGAAGAGGGTGGCGTGTTCGCCGTGGAGGAGACAGGGCGTGGCTGCCTCTCCACCGGCATCTCCGTCGATGCTGATCATGAGAGCCATGGCGATCTGCTTGGGCAGCGTGATGGCGTCGAACGTTGCTGTCGCGGCGATCAGGGATACGCCCGGGACGAGGTTGAGATCCTCCGGGGCGACCTCAGACGGATGCCCGGGAGACCGCTCGTCCAGAGGGTGGGCGCCGGGGGCAGGACAAGGGTCCGCTGAGCCTGAGTCCTGGCATGTGCAGCCGGCGCGCGGCCGGTAACGGTGTCCTGGCCTGACGGTCCATCCGAGTGTGGCGTAGGCGCGGGCGCAGGCCGCGGCGTCGCGACTGTGCACAAGCTCGAACATCCATACCCCATTGTGATCATGTGCGTGCCGTCCGTGACAGACAGGCAGTGTGGACCACGAAATGGGTAGCGCCCCCTAGCATTTCTAGGGGGCGCTTTCCGGGCTCGGACCTGCGCAGGTCAGCAGCTTCTCAGTGCACCAGTTCCATGTTCCGTACGAGCGAGGACAGGGCTGCGGCCTGCGACGGCACTCCGGCCCGGACGAGGTCCGAGACGAGCGCCCTGGCCATCGGGTCCGCGTAGACGTAGTACGGCGCGCCGGAGGCGGCTTTGCGTAGTGTCGTTACGGCTTGCGGGAGTTTGCCGAGTTTCTTGAACGCGCGCGCCTGGTCGATGTCGTAGTGGGTGCGGCGCTCGCGGGACGGGATCGCCGCGATGTTGGCCTCGGGTACCGCGTTCAAGCCGGTGCTGGGCTGGTCCACTTCCACGCCCACTTCCGCGGCGTGCACAGCGACGGTCCCTCTGCCGAAGACCGTGTGATTGGCGAGGTCGTGGAACTCGGGGCCGAGCCGGTCGGCGTCTTCCAGGGCGGCGTTGATGCGGGCCCAGGCATCGCCGGGCCGGGAATTCCGGGCCGATCCCACGGCGCACCGGAGCATCAACGCGCCGCGCAGAGAGAGCGCTTCAGGCCGCGGCTTCCGAGCCGTCGCCAGGGGCTCCAGGTCGCGGAGGGCGGCTTCCGCGACGGCGTGCATCTCCGGGATCGTGGCCTGGTGGAGTAGTGCTCCGCACCGGTCCCAGGCGACTGCTGCCTTCGTGAGGGGGTCGTCCAGTTTCGTGGCGGCACCGGCGGCCACCTCGGCTGACACCCATGCGAGGTCGGGGTATCCGAGCTGGTTGAGGCACATGCGGGCGGTCCGTGCGGCGTCGACGAGCAGCCGAAGTGCTTCGTCGCGGGAATCGTCGCCTTGGTACAGGAGGAGGGAGTTGAGGTCTTCCAGGAGCGCGGGCAGGACGTGGGCGACCAGCGGTAGGTTGGCGGCTTGGCGGGCGGCGGCCGCCCTGGCGTACTGCTTGCGAACGGCCTGAATGCCGACGCGGGCTCCGGTGGGTGCGAGCCCTGGGTGGCCGGAGAGGATGAGCCCTGCTCGGCGCAACCCTGTTCGCAGAGCGGGGATATGGGCGTGGGCCGCGGAGCCGCCAGCCCTCTGGAGCCGGTAGGGCTGCCCGAGAAGCCAGACGACGTCGACATCGCAGACGTCCGCGATGGCGGTGATGACCGAGTAGCGGTCGAGGGGCAGGCGGCCGGCCTCGACGTTCTGCATCCAGCTCTCAGTCCGGCCCAGCTGTCCGGACAGCTCTGCCTGCGTGAACCCTGCGGCGTTCCGGGCGATGCGCACCCGCTTACCGATGTGCTCGTCAGTGCCTTGGGGCATACTGAACTCCGTTCTGCGGTGACACCAGAACGGTAGCGCTGGGCAAGGCCCAGGAGAACGATGGTCGGCCCCCGTCTCACGGGGGCCGACGCATTGCTGTCGGCGGACTGAGAGTTGTCGCCTCCACGTTCCGCCGCTACTTCCAGACTGCCCGATTCGGGTGGTGGTTGGACATCTTGCCTGTCACCATGCGGGGTTGAGTACGTAATCGGCGCAGTGGCCGGAGCTGGGACAGGAGGTCGTCGCGGAGCCGAACCAGCGCAGTGACCAGCCGTCCAGGGGAGGGCGCCCGGTGTTACGGCGGTTCCGCAGGCCAAGGCTCTGAGCGCGTGATGGATCAGCAGATGGCCCAGATTCGGCCATCCGTACCCGCGGGAACGTCGCCGCCTCCGGGCTGCGGTGGTTGCCTGGCCGATTGAACGCCTTCCCGTTCTCAGTCGTACTGGCCGCATCCCAGCAGGCACTGTGTGCTGCCCACCGTCACCAGTTGCAGGCCCCGCCAGAACACACCCGGCGTCCCCTCGTCGGCCAGCGGCCGGCCCGTGACGGCGAACAGGATCCTCAACGGCTCGGGGCCTAGCTGCTCCCGGGCCTGAAATAGTGACGACTTGGCCGGAATCCGCCACGGTCCCAGCATCTCAGCCTGGCACAGGCCCTTGACCAGATGCCGGAGCACTTCCAGATAGGGTGCCAGCGAAACTAGGCCAATCCCAGAACGAAGTACACCGCCAGCCGCACGGGCAAAACCCGTCTGCGCCGCTCGGCCCGGCCGCACGCGGTAGCGACCCCGGCGTACCAGGCTCGGCGGATACGGCCAGGTCAGCAACCCCAAACCTGATGATTCCGGCAGGCTCTCAGCTACGGGCACCACCCCGAGCCTTGTGCCAGCAGCGCACGCCTTGCCCAACCAGCCCATAACGCAACGGCAATCGAATTCGGCCAGCGTTACCCATGAAATATCCATCCGAAACCAGGAAATGCGCCAACTGGGCTGCAGTTTTAGCCAACCCCTACCAGTAAAATTCCACTGGATGGCCAGAATGTCGCTTTTCTTTGCGCAGCCATAGACAAGCTAATTATCTTCTCTGTACATTGATCGCCGCATCTACAGCCGGGCACCGACTGATGATCGGAGTCCAGGGAGGCTCAACAAGGGGCGTTTCGGGGGGACGCAAGATGGCTGCGGCTCAGACATTTGCGACGCCGCTTACCCGGCTCACGATTGGCGAGCCGCTCGCAAATCCGAGCAACTCATTCTCTTTACCACCTTGTTGGCCGGATCCATCGGAAGTGCGATATTTAGTCAATGCACGATGGGAAACAAGCTCCCATCGACAGCCTCAAGGAAGGTTCATGCAGCGAATGAAAATTGCAAGGATGGCCACGGTTGGCCTGTGTGTGGCTGCCATATTCTCCGGGATTCCGTCGGTCAGCGCTTCGGCCGACAACCCGCCTAGACCGACGCTTCCGTCGATGCGATGCTATCCGGGGATGGCGTGCATTTACTACAATCGCGCCATGATGGGCGCCGTGGCACCTCTTCATCAAGGGGCAGACAATCACGATGTTCAAGTATTTAACCCGGGCACCGGAAATGGTCAGGGTGAGAAAATATGGAGGGCGGCGGCTTCGGCCGACAACCGCTCCGAGAGTGTGAGCTACTGCATCCACACCAACATGTGGTCTAAAGGCGCCTATGACGTTGTTTATGCAAATACGGCACTCCTGGGCGCCGAAGCGAGCTTCAACAATAACGCTTCCAGTAATTATTATCCACGCCATGAAGGGGGAGGTGGCCATTTCAAGGCCATCTCGAATGTCGAACACCGAAGTGCTGGCGAGCCCGTAAAGGCGGCGATCTTCAAGTGAAGGAGACAGGCGTGAGCAAAGTAATAGGCAAGAGCGCAGCAGGCGTTTTCTCGTCTGCAGCCGCGGCAGCCGTTTTTTTGTCTGGGTGTTCCACACCCTCGCCTGCTCACAGTCCGGAACAGTCCACCCCGGAGCATAAGGCGGTCACGAACCCGGAGGTTTCGAAAGACCTGGACACCATTGCGCGCAAGGGTGGGAATGTTCCAGACCTCTCACTCCCCATCATGTCCTACAGACTTTCGGGCAATGAACTCGCTCAGGTTGGACAGGCTAAGAACTCCCTTGTACAGCAATGCATGAAGGAGCTCGGATTCAGTGACTTCAAGCCTGCAGCCGCGCAGTTGAGCGGCTCCGGCTCGGACGACCTGCTCGAGCTCGACGACCTCCGCTACGGAACTTACAACGCAGGACAGGCCGCAAAAACTGGGTACAAGCCAGACTTCGTCGCCTCCGGTCGCAACAAGTTCGCCAACCCGCCGGCGGAACCGGAACGCACAGACGAAGAATGGCTGGCGCTGACCGGCACTCCCAAAGAACGTAGTGATGGCCGGCAGGGCCTCAGCGCGAAGCCAAAGTTGCGTAGCGGCCTGACTGTTCCAGAAGGAGGTTGCCTCGGTGAGTCCGCCACGAAGCTCACTGGTGGACAGCAGGTGATCCCCAACATCGTCCAGCGCCTAAATGGCGAAAGTTACCGCGCGTCGATGAAGGACCCTCGGGTCAAGCAAGCATTTGGGAAGTGGTCTGAGTGCATGAAGACCAAGGGCTACTCCTACTCAGATCCTATGCAGGCCAACGACGACCCCCGCTTCGCCTCAAATGTTTCCTCAGCCGAAGAGATCAAGACTGCAACTGCTGATGTCGCCTGCAAGACTTCGGTAAACCTCGTCGGAATTTGGCACTCCGCCGAAGTTGATATACAGAAGCAGCTCATCCAGAAGAACAGCGACGCCCTCGCGCAAGTCAAGAAGAGCAAGGAATCTCTCTTGGCAAGCGCCACCGCGGCTTCATCCAAGCGACCTTAAATAGCGAGATACGCCGAATTCCGGCTCACGAATCAGCCGCTTTAATGGAAGCCACCCATCAGCGTCGATACCTGAGCGACTATCGGAGAGCCTAAAAGTGCGACTTATTAGCGATCCCAGAGTTCCGCACCTCAAGAGGGACTCATGTAGCGTAAGCAGCTGACACGGCGGAATTCGCGTTTTTTCTGAAACGCGCCCCGACTCCTGCAAAAGAAGTAACCCTGCGCCCTCCTTCACCGGTAGAGCACAGGGTTATTTTGCGACCTGATACAGGATCCGCCAACCCGCCTTTGCGGTGGCGATAAAGCGCACAACTAGGGTCAGGCTGTACTGGGCCCACGGCAGTCGCGGAGCGAAATCACTGAAGATTCATAAGCTAAACCCTCTGCCGGCCGCCGTTCGCGCTGAAAATTCATGGCTTCTCACATAGGAGGAGAATGGTGAGGCACCGAAGAAAGATACGGGTTTCGCTTGCCGCCGCAGCGGCAGGAGCGGTCTTAGCGACCCTGCCGCAAGGAGCTGCAGTTGCCAGCGGACCCGACACAACGCCAGATAGGAAGAACGCTGGTTCAGATTCTGTCGCCCTAACGCAGCGCGGCCGAATCTTAGGCGAAGACTGGGGTAATTCCAAAGACCGAGCCTGGACCACCTCTGCTGACGTAGAGGGATTCCATGTACTCGTGGCCGACAAGAAGGACGGCTACTCCTGGCGCACCGCAGCAACGCTGAAAGAACCGGGCTTCGACGCCGACATGTGGATCGGTAACGCCTGCGTAACTGGTTCTGGCCAGCGTGCCGTCGTTGCCTACGCGCCACGAACCTTCACCAATCACCCCGAGCTGATGGCTCGGGGAGCCTTCACTGCCGTCGTCGACCTCTCTTCTGGCAGCGTAACGAAACTGGACCGTCAGGCATCACTGGCTTATTTCAGCCCTGGATGCGGCACTGGTGAGAACGCAGTGTTCACCGTAGCCGGGGGCGAGGACAAGAACGCGACACGTCTAATCACCATAGATGCTGCGACGGGCCGGCTGGACCAGCCGATCGAGGTGAAGGGGCAGGTCACCTCTGCCGTGCCCGTCGGCGGCAGTATCGTCGCCGCCGACGCAGCCCGGCTGGTGAAGATAAATAAGTCTGGACAGCGCACATCAGTCGCCCGCACGAACCAGATTCCCTTCCTCCTCAAACCTGACGCAGATGGCGGGCTCGTCTACATGGACCGGCCGACGTCCAAAGACGGCGCTCCCCTTGCCGCGCAGGGCGAGGTCAAACGGGTCAGCGCCACTGACCTCGCAAGGGAAGACGACAGGAAAACCAAGCCCGCGGTGCTCGCGAAGGGCACTCTGGCCCGAATGGACCTCGCCAGCAGTGCTGACGGGCAGGTGTTCATCACTGGGGATACCAAGGCTGCGTCAAAGATGCCTACGGTGGTGAGACGACGGACCGATGTTCCGAAGGAGTCCATCGCCACCACACGTGGCGAGGCGCTCGTCTCGAAGACCGCCTGGGCTGATGGCAAGGACTCTCGAGTCCGAGCGCCAGGAGCTGTCTCTGCCACGCGTCCGGTGCAGATTGACCTCAAGGTCCTCGGTACCGACAAGGAACCCGGATTCAGGATCACCCCTGGCGCATCGAACCTGGGAAACTCGACGCAGGGCGATGCGCCTTCGCCGGCCCTGAAGCAGTCTTCCGCGGTCAAGAAACAAGGTGTCGGTCGATCGGCGGTCACGGACGAGGACCAGCGATACTGCTCGGTTCCTCGCAACGACCCTGCCAAGCAAGCGATTCAACCCAAGCCCCGGCAGGTGGAGTGGGCGGTCGACCAGGCAATCACTGGGAACCTCAACAAGCTCATCTCGAGGCCGGAGAACTGGCGAAACCTGGGGATGGCGGCTTATCAACCCCAAACGCTCTTCCCTCCTGTCCCCTTGGATGGAGGAGGGCGGATCCCCGCTCAGGTGATGCTCGGTGTCACTGCCCAGGAATCCAACATGTGGCAGGCATCTCGCGTCGTGGT
The DNA here is from genome assembly GCF_053594975.1 of Streptomyces sp. NPDC002537. Classification (NCBI taxonomy): domain Bacteria; kingdom Bacillati; phylum Actinomycetota; class Actinomycetes; order Kitasatosporales; family Streptomycetaceae; genus Streptomyces; species Streptomyces sp. NPDC002537. The sequence continues at coordinate 80,009 of NZ_JBSFWT010000003.1, read as the reverse complement.
GCCAGGAGTAGCCGGAAACCCCCTGATTGGTAACTACTACGGCATCAAGTATGCGGCCAACGGCCAGCAGACTGATCCGTGGGGCATCAATTGGGACAAGGCAGACTGTGGTTACGGTGTCACCCAAGTCACTGATGGCATGCGCATGCACGGCAAGGAAAAGCCCGGCGAGACAGCCTTAACGGGGCTGCAGCAGGAGGCTGTCGCCCTGGACTACGCCACCAACATTTCTGCTGGCATCCGCATCTTGGCAGACAAGTGGAACCAAACCCGCAGAGACGGGCTCACCATCAACAACGGTAAGCCTCAATACATCGAGAACTGGTACTTCGCCCTTTGGGCCTATAACTCGGGGTACTACCCGAAGGATGAGGCGGGTAAGAACGGAGGGATGTGGGGTGTTGGCTTCACCAACAACCCTGCGAACCCCCTGTGGAAGGCCAACCGCACACCGTTCCTCGAATCCCCTGATGGGAAGGACGACTACAAACAGGCTGCACATCCCCAGGACTGGCCCTACCAGGAAAAGATCATGGGGTGGGCTGCCAGGCCGCTGGAGGCCCTCGAGTCGCCCGGCAAAATGGTCTCCGGGTTCCGGCAGGCAGGGTGGACCACGCCTAAGGACCGCACGGCCATGAAGGCGCCCGAGGGGACCTTCTGCACCTCGGCCAACCAGTGCGACCCGTCGAAGATCGGCCCGAACGACAAGAATGAACCCGGTCTGGGAGCCTGCACGCGCGATGACCTCAAATGCTGGTGGAATCAGCCAGCGTCATGGAAGAACTGTGATCGAGGGGCGCAATGCGGACAGGAAACCCTCCGGTTCAACGACACCTACGTAGAGGAGGCCTGGGGCGACGCCTACCCACCCACCTGCAGCACTGATGGGCTTCCCAGTAACGCGCTCATTGTGGACGACGTACCGGACAGCACGCCTACGCATCGTCCAGGCTGCACCCCTGCAAAGAAGTCAAGCGGCAAGTTCTCTCTGGACTTTGCATCCGACTCGGCACAGATTGACTTCCAGCAGCTTGGCGCTGGCTACGGAGGCCACTTCTGGTTCGCTCATACTCGTAAGGATGACGCTGACGGCCAGCGGATGAAGGTCACGGGCACCTGGGAGTTCACTGACAAGATCAGCAGTGCCGCTAAAGTGTTCGTGCATATACCTGACCATGGCGCCTATGCCCAGCAGGTAACTTATGTAATCGACACCGCCCGCGGCAAAAGACGTCGCACCATTAAGCAGAACGGCAATGGGGGCTGGGTCTCGCTTGGCGCCTTCAAGTTCGATGGAGCGCCAAAGGTTCAGCTCGACACACTTGCAGCAAATGGGACCGGGGACGCTGACGTCGCCTTCGATGCTGTGGCAGTCGCACCGGGTGACTATGCCGTAAACACCGTCGACATCAAGCTTCCGGCTGAAGATCCGAACGCTCCCGACATCGACTTCCCGGATGAGCCGACGTCCACCCCGTCCAGCGGCAAGAAGGGACTGGCGAGTCCCAAAACGAAGAACTGTACCGTGGTCGACCCCAAGACCAAGAAGTCGCTGTGCATTGAGCTCCGCCAAACCAGCCCCACCGCAGAAGGCAGGAGAGCTCTTGCAGCTGCGGCACCCGGGGACGGGTTCGTTACCTGGTGCCCAACCTATATGGGCAGGCATTTCACTCGGTACGAGGGGTGCATTCAGGAAGGCGAAGCAGTTGTCGCTCTCGTGACAGCGGACGGCATGCCGCTGGGTAGCGCCACATTTGCCATCAGGCAAGACATCAAGCTGTACCCGAACTCATCAGGCTTCAGCGAGTCCATGTATTTCGTCCCAACGAAGATCGATGACGCGCTTGGGCCCTTCACTCTCGATTGGGAGGGAGTCTGTAAGGGGAAATGCACAGACACTAAGTCTCAATGGATTGGGTCTCCGGCCTACACTTCGGCCACCGACCTGCATTCATCCGAGGTCTGGCGATCCCATCAATGGACCGGAACCTCGTCTGACGAGATGACTCTCTCCTGGAAGATGTGGGCGAATACTCCGAGAGGGCAGACAACGACTTCCGAGTGGGACGCGCAGGACTTCAAGATTCGCTGCGATAACCAGGTCGGCGCCTCGTCTGGCTGCGTTTTCCCGAACCACACATCCACCTTCACGCTCAACACGGCAAAGTATCCGTCAGCAGCGGCTTACTACTGGATTCTCCAAGAGAAGCTCGCTAGCCACCCAGGTAGCGAAAAGTACAACAAGCCGCTGCACCGGCTGGCAGACGACGATGCGGCTCAAAAAAACCGGGACAAAGTTTGCGATTCCAGCTTTGAGCCCCACCCAGACACGCCAGAAACGTCCTGCGATGAATATCCTTTTGCGAAATCTCAGGAAAGTGGAGGGCAGCTCAACATCAGTTCAGGCAAGGAGTGCGTGCAGATGTACACAAGTAAGGGCTCTGACGGCTCGTGGAGGCTTTACGATGATGACCGATACGCCCCTCCGACCTGGAACGAGGTCTGCGGTCGCGCCAACATTCCCAAGGGGCAAAACACGGGAGCCGGTGGTGACCTCGGAAGGTTCACTACAAAGTTCCGACTGCTCGACGGTGACGCCTATTGGGTTCACGCCCCGGGCTTCTAAAGCTGCACCAACTCCATCGGCGAGATCCAGCTTCGCCCATCGCGGAGTTAACTGAAGTCGCTCATGGATGAGGGTGGACAAGCGCCAGCGCTTGCCCACCCTCATTTCCTATGTCAGGAAGATATCCGCATGGCTAGTAGGGTGTCATGTTCGACTTGCTGGCGAGGAAGGCTTATTTGGAATTCCTCCTCGGCCAGTTGCAGAATTGCCTGAAGCGCATGGCCGCCAGGTTCCTTATTCGAGGCGAGGCCCACGTTCTCCATCGCGGCGATCAGATGATCCGGGTCTGTGCCAGATCTCAAGTGAGGCAGGGACGGATCGAATGCACAAACGATGTGCCCGTTCGTTGCGTGAATAAAGAAAATGCTCCCATCGGCCGTGTTCGCGATCACAACCGACTCGGTGCCTCGGGAGATTGCTTCAGCTATCTCACTCTGTATGCCGTGAGCCCCCCAGTTTTCGATGGCGTATGCCCACTCCCCGCACGAGCCTGCACGGATTACTGAGCCATCTGCCTCATCGAAAAGTTCTGCCTCCTCTGCTTCGGCGCGTGTCAGATCCTTGGCTGTTTCGGTAATTCCTCCGAGCCGTGAAAGAAGTCCATCAGGGGTCACACCCCGAACAAAAGAAACACAGAACCCCTCGCGGAAAGAGTGGGGAAGCCACCTAAGTCCATCTTGCGGCATGGGATCTCCTGGATTGTTGAACTATGAGGCATTTGATGGAAGTTGAGCCAGCATGCCGTTGCTGGAGGTGCAGACGGGCTCAGGCTCAGCCTCATTTTCTGACATGAACCGCTCCCACGTTTGAGCTTTTGCCAAGCTCGCTGACGAGGTGCGGATCGCTTCCAAGGACGGTATGTGCGTATGGCGACGATGGCCGGCGAGGCGGTGCCCGCGACCGCTGATTCGCTAATCCCAGCTGAGCTGGGGCCTTCGGGACCAGCACGGCTGGATGCGGGGCTGGGTGCGGCTCGCTACACCCATCGATTGACGACTGCTACCAGACGACGATCCCACCGCCCTTGGCCTTGGCTCTCAGCGCGGCGGCAACGATGTTGTCGAAGCGCTGGGTGACGTAGTCGGCGTAGTAGCCGCTCTGTTCGGCAAGGTGGTCGAGGTGAGGGCGGAGTGCCTCACACTCGGCGAGGAAGTCATCGATCTCGTCCGGCTCCACGAAGAGGTCAGCGCCGTCGAGCCGCGGGAAGAACCGGGAGCTCAAGGCCCGGATCGCCTCGGAGCCCCACAGCCGGGTCCGGGTGCTCTCGAAACCGGCCAGGGTATCGCCGTACTCGAGGTCTTCCAAGAAGTCGTGGCCGCCATCTGCGTCGTAGACAAAGGTGTGCACGAGGAGACTCATGGGCCGATTCTCATGAACGGGCCACGCCACGTCGAACGCATTGGCGGCCTGCCCCAACTCCGCCTGCGCCCGTAGAGCGAACCGGGGGATGGCAAAGGGCCCCGCCCCTGCCGGGTGGCAAGGGCGGGGCTTGAGGCGTTGCCTTGGCGGTCATTTCCCGATCACGCCCCAGATGGCGATGACGGCGGCGATCAGTCCGAGGGCGACGGGGACGATGGCGTGGTAGAGGCGCGCTTGGCGTTCTCGTTCGCGGCGTTCGGCTTCGCCCAGCTGGTGACGTTCGACTTCGTTCTCCAGGGCTTCCCTGGCTTCGACTTCTTTTTGCAGGCCCTGGGTGAGGGTGGTGATCAGCCGGTCGGTGTGGGCGGACTGGAGGGCGTGGACCTCGGTGGAGACCAGGCGGTCCAGGCGTGCGTTGATGCCGGCCATGCCGTCCTGGAACTCCCTTCGGAGGGCGTCGACGGTGCGTCCGAGTTCGCCGACGGACAGGTCATCGGCCATCGAGTGCCTCCGGTGCTCAGGAGGCTGCCGGACCGGTCGGCTTGGCAGCCGTGGTCTTGGGCGCGGGCAGGGCGCTGGCCGTGCCGGACCTATTGAGGAGTCCCGAGAGGGCGCCCTTGGCGATGGCGAGGGCGGCGGGTATCGCTGCGACGGCCGCTGCCTTCGCGGTGGACAGGTCCGTGACGGTACCGGCGAGGAGGAGGCCGAGGAACGCTTCGAGGTAGGTCGCGGCGGTTCTCTCGGCGAGGTCGAGGAGGAAGCGGGGCATGACGAGTCCGTTCTGTGAGGCGGGGAATCACCGTGCTGATCAAGGGGTTACCGGGGCGTCGGGCCCGGCGTGGGGGTCACCAGGTCTCCAGCGCGTAGGTGATGCCGGGCGTCGTCGTCTGGAGGCTGACCTTGACGTCGCCCGGGGTGAGCGGAACGTCGACGGTGCCCTTGGCGGAGGCGAGGGACACGGCCTGGATGGTGCGCCAGTTCGTGCCGTTGTGGATGGCGACGCGGACGCTGCCGCTGGGTGACGTGGCGGCGATCTGGTCCATGCCGAGGTGGAGGCGCCGGTTCGGGTACGCGCTCCAGGCCGTTCCGTTCGGCACCAGGACCACGGTGGGCTGGTCGCCGGGGATGACGGGGCCGGTGATCCATTGGGGCATGTCGTTCTCCTGGGAGGGTGGGGCGGGCTGGAAGGAAAGCGTCCAGGTGCGGAGTTCGCCGGCGCTGTCGAGACGGCAGTAGTCACGGTCGACACCTGCGTCGCTGTACTGGTGGAACAGCCAGTCCGCGGCGATCCCGGGATCGCCAGCGTTGCGTCCCGCCGTGGCGATCCACAGGAAATCCCCGTAGAAGCCCGTGGTGTCGACGTTCCGCCAGTAGTCGAGGTTCGCGTACATGCCGACCGGGTTGTGCGGCAGGCGCTGCTTCACGTACCGGAGCCAGGATTCCTTGTACGTGGCCTGGTCAGCGCGGGGCACGCTCCGGTTGGCATCGTCGTATCCCTCCCAGTCGAGGACGACGAGGTCGCCGGGCTGCCAGTTGACCTGGGCGAGGAAGAAGTCGGCTTCGCCAGTGGGGCTGTTGGCCATGTGGGGGTAGTGGTACGCGCCCCAGACCAGGCCGTCAGTCTTCGCGTGCTCTCGTTGTGAGACCCAGCGCGGATTCACGTAGCCGAGCCCTTCGGAGACCTTGACGAAGGCGAAGGACAACCCGCTCGTGTCGGGCTGCGACGGCTGGTAGGAGGCCCAGTCCTGCCCGTAGATGCCCATCAGAGACCCCCGTTGGCCGTCTGGTCCGCGGCGCCCACGCGGGCGGCGATCGCGTCGACTCGCTGGGCGAGGTAGGTCAGGGCCTGGTGGTCCGCGTCGGCCTTGAGGGAGCGCTTCTGATCGGCGCGGTTGGCGGTATTACCCAGCACCGGCAAGGCCCACAACTGGATGAGATTGCTGAGGAAGAGGCAGAACGTGAAGGGGTACGGGTCGGAACGCAACAGTGGCGCGCCGAGCGTGGCGAGTGTCATCCATCCCAGTTGCCAGATGACCAGGGCCCAGAAAGTCCTCATCGATCCGAAGACCATGTTCAGCTGGTCACCGATCTCGTTGTTCAGCGACTCGTGGGGGTGCCGAACCCGTGGGTGCTCGTTCACAGCAGGAAGCCTGGGACATACTGCGCGGCGGACCAGTCAGCCGCCGAGACCACGTGCACGCCAGCGCTGCCGCGGTGATGGTGGGTGCACAGCCACACCAGCTGCGACTCCCCCGATTCCAGCCATCGCTCGAAGCTCTCGCTGTCGTGGACCTCGGGGAAGTCCTTCATCACCAACGCCATGTCGACTTCGTTGGCCGCGGCGAATTCGACGGCCGCGTGGTGGAGTTCGAGGCCGCCGGAGCAGTGGGCCGCGGTGTCGTAGCGGACGGCTATGGCGCAGCGGGCGCTGTCCCTGGTGCGTCGCCGGTATTCCTCGAAGAGGTGGTAGTGCGGGTCGTCTTCGCGGGGCGCGTGGTCGGGGTAGTGGACGCGGTACCGGTGGGTGACAGCTTGGTCGTGGGCGGGGACGGGCCTGTGGTCATGGGCAGGCAAGGGTGCCTCCGGGCGCAAAGAGGAAGCCCCGGTATGGCCGGGGCGGTACGGGTCGGGGACAAGGGTTAGCGGCTGATCCAGTAGACGCGGAGGGATGAGGTGAAGTCCGAGCTGACGTAGGTGGCCAGGGCGCTGCCGCTGCTCTGCTGGCCCTGCACCTCGACGTAGTCGGTGCTCCCGTTGAGGGCGACCACGGTGCTCGTGCACTGGCCGCACAAGACGCTGTTGACGGCGTCGGAGCCGACCGCGGTGCCGATGATGGCGGACCCGTTGAGGGTGAGGCGGCAGCGGCGGTAGCCGGAGGAGGCGCCGGTCCAGCCGACGGTGCCGATCACGAGGTACGTGCCGGGCACGGTGGCCGTGTACCTGCTGGGGTTGACGGTGTTGGAGTGGCCGCCGTCGCTGTCGACGACCGTGGTGTCGATGGTCAGGCTGGTGAAGGTCGCGGTCGGGATCGACTGCGAGGTGGCCTGGTAGCCGGAGAAGACCGGCGGGCCGGTGAGGAAGGACGAGAGGTACTGGACGTTGGCGTTCCACAGGGCGCCGGTCACGTATTGACCAGGTGCGACGGTCGCCGCGGACGGCACAGTACGGGCCACGGCTCACCTCCGGAAAGGGGTTGGCGGGCCGTGGTCGGGCCGGTGGTCAGTAAGCGAAGGCGACCGCGTCGAAGCGGTCGACGGCGTCCCAGGTGGTCGGGTCGGTGATCCCGGCCGGGAGCGGCTCGCACACCGTGTCCCCTGCCGTGTGGGATTTGGTGGTGGCCGTAGTGAGGGTGATCGTGGCCGATGTCCAGCCGGGGCTCGTCGCGCCAACGGTGGCCACTGTCACGGTCTCCTGGTTGGCCGTGTTCTGCCCGAGGACGAGCTGCTGGCCGGCAGCGAGCTGGGCCGTGAGGGGGTTGGTGGTGTCGGCCGAGGCGTTGATAGTGATGGTTGTGACTCCGGCGGCGAGGCTGGAGGCCAGGGTGGTGTGCCAGCTCGCGAACGCGCCATATGGCGTCAGGTCGACCGGGGAGCACTGGAGGGTCCAGACGGCGTCGCCCTGGTCGTCCATGCTGATCGCGATCTGCTCGACGAAGCAGTCGATCTGGTCGGCCGGGACACCTGGCGGGCGGCGCATGACGCGTACCCGCATCCCGAGTTCCAGTGACAGGCACACCGGCCAGAGCGCGGGATTCGCTGCCGGGTGCAGTTTCAGGGCCGCGACGCGGGTGGCGGGGTTCTTGTACCTGCTGAGCAGGTAGCCCGCAGCGTCATGGCATTCGGGTGCGGAGCTCGAATTGACTGTGCGGGTCAGGGTGCGCGGGAAATAGTCCGCGATGGACGAGGCGTCCTGGGCGTAGAAGGCCTGGTTCGAGCTGGCCTGGGTGACGGTGACCTGGTTGGACAGGTGGGTGGCGTCGTAGTCGAGCTGGCAGTCCTCGTAAGGGAACTCGCCGAGATCGGGCCTCTCCCCGAAGACGTAGGCGGGGGCGAGGGAGTTGTAGCGGGCCGCGCGGCTTTTGAACACGATGGTCCCGGACCGGTCGGCGTAGTGCTCGCCGTTCTCGGTGTCGACCACGGCCTGGAGGGCGGAGAGTGCGTCCTGCCCGGCGGTGGCCATCGGGCCCATGCTGGTGGTCAGGCCGGACTGGATGGAGGAGATGCCGGTGTACCCGGCGTAGCGCAGGATGCGCGCGTAGCGGGCGTCGGTGGACTCGCCGGCGCAGGCCGATTTCCACGCGGTGTAGAGGCTGGTGCAGTCGGTGGCGGTGAGCGCTGTGGGGAACTCCGCGGCGAAGCTCAGGTCTCCCTTGTAGTTGAACGCGGTGCCGTTGCCGACTGAGGGGTCGACCCAGCCGCCGACGGAGTCGGAGACGAGCCCGGTCGGCTCGGTGGTGGTGTCGACGCTGGTCCATATGGTGCTGGCGCCGTCGAGGCTGATGATGAGCTGTGCTGCCGTGTGGCTGTAACTGGTAGTGACCAGGTGCCAGTTGCCGTCGGAGACGGAGGTGGTCGACGGCTGGTAGGTGAAGCCGTTGTTCGCTGGTCCGGTCATGACCATTTGTAGCAGGCCGGATGAGTTGATCTGCCAGTACAGGGAGGACCCGCCGCCCGAGCGCATGTCGAAGCACGACCACATGACCGCCGAGGTGGAGGGTGTGGGGCCGGTGTAGCGGAAGGCGAACATGCGCGACCACGTCCCGCTCGGGCTCGCCGGGCCCTTGATGCCCGCGGCCGTCAGGCTGATGAAGTTCGCCGGACTGGGCAGGTTCGAACCGGGGTTGGCGTTGCTGACGGTGACGACGGTGCCGCTGCTGCCGGTGTAGGTGCCGCCGCTCGTGGCCGATGTGATCTGGGTGCCGGAGGTTACGGAGCCGGCGCCGTACTTCGACACCCCGATCGGTGCGGCCGGGTACGTGCCGGTGGTGTCCGTGAGCGAGGTGACGTTCTGCGGGTCGCCGAGGGTGTAGAGGAAGCGCGGGCTGTGGTTGTTGATCTCTGCGGTGAGCGGGTCGGTCAGTTTGACCTGGGAGAGCAGCGACATCGCGTCCACGCAGACGGGCTCCACGGTCCCGTATGTCCCGTGATAGTTCCAGCGGGAGGGCCAGCGCTCCACGAAACCCGCGTACAGCGGGTACCACACGCCCGGCGCGACCCAGGCGCCGCTCGTGCCCTTGCCGAGGTAGGCGCCGTCGGCCTGCACCGTGCATGTCGCGGTCGCGGTGGCGGCCAGGGCGACGCCTATGTCCATTCCGGCCGCGTAGGAGGGCGCGGTGGCGGTCACCGACACTTGCGTCCAGGTCCCGGTCGGTGAGCCGGTCAGGGTGACGGTGGTGCCGTAGGAAAAGGCGAACGGCCCGTTGCCGTACCCGGCTTGGTACCAGGCGATGAAGGGCTGGACCTGGAGCGCGGTACCGGAGGTGGCGTCGCGGACCTGGACGAGCATCATGTACGTCTGCCCCGGAATCACCCCGACCTGCGGGATGTGGAAGACCCGCGTCGGGGCGGTGCTGCCGGAGGGGACCTGGAAGGCGAGGACCCGGCTGCCCTGCCAGGCGGTGGCGTCCGCGACGATCTGCCCGCCGCCGGAGGGGTCGGTCAGGGAGAAGATGTCCTGGCCGGAGCCGCTAATGTCGAGGGGTCCGGTGCTGTAGCCGCCGAGGTCGCCGCCGGTGGCCTGCACCTGCGTCAGCAGATTTGCCGTCGGCGGCCATTGGGCGCGTTTGCGGTAGGGCTGGTAGGCCATGATGTGCCCGGCCCACGGCCCGCTGGAGTTCAGGGGGTCGAGAACGCCGTCGGTGTTGGCGAGGGTGACCTGATACTCGCCCGCGCGGACCTGGTCCAGCTCGTACTGCCGCCCCCGCTGGATGCTGGAGCGCCCGCGGGTACGGGGGGTGACCTCGACGTACCGATCCAATGGGCTGTCGCCCCCGGCGCAGTTCCAGTACGGTCCCCATTCCTCGGCGACCAGCGGCCAGTTGGGGTTGATCGCCACCTTCGCCTCCTCAGCGTTTGTAGGGGGTGTAGCTGGTGGAGGAACGCATGCCGAGCCGCAGCATCTGCCGTTCGATCACATCGCGCAGGTCGTGTTCGGACAGGACGCTGCCCTGTACCGTCACATTGATCACCACTGGTCCGGAGCCAGGGCCTCCCCCGCCGCCCGTGGCACTCCTGAGTCCTCCAGTGATGCTCACCGCGGCGGCCGGTGACCCGAAGCCGTCGAGTGAGGCGGTGGCCAGACCGCGCGAGGCACCGACGACTGCCCGAGCACCGGCCCGCAGGCTCTGGACAAGTCCGGCCACGATGTTCGTGCCATGGGCCATGAACACCCGGGAGGGGCTGAAGATGTGCAGGACCGAGGAGAAGGCCGACGAGACGCTGCTCGCGAGGTTTCGCACGTAGGAGTACAGGCGCCCGGACTCGGCGTAGATACCGTCGACCAGACCGTTGATCAAGTTCGCGCCGGAGCTCCAGAGAAGTGAGCCCGTGTTCCCGAGGGAGGCGAGTATGCGGTGCGGGAGGCCCGAGACCCACGACAGCAGGCCGCTGCCGGAGCTGGTTGCCCCCGATGTCGCCCGAGTGAAGGCGTTGACGGCCCACGCCCACAGGCGCCCGCCCAGGGGCGCCAGCGCGTTCAGGATGCGGCCCGGCAGCGCGGACACCCACGACACCAGACTGTTCGCGACGCCGACGACCGCGTGGTACGCCGCGGCAAAGCCGTCGGCGATGTCTTTCCAGTACCGGACGATCAGCAGGGCAGCGATGCCGACCGGGCCGGTCAGGAGTGCGAGCAAGAGCGGCCAGTGCGCCTTGACGAAGCCGACGACGAACGACACCGCCGTGGTCACGGCCGAGCGGATCTGGGACCAGTACCTGACCAAGCCGACGATCGCGAGCCCGACCGGCCCGAGCAGCAGGATCAGCAGCAGTTGCCAGTGGGCCCGCACGAAGTCGATCACATAGGAGACGGCCGCCGTGATCGCGTGGAACGCGGTCTGCACTGCCGCGCGGAACCAGGCGAAATGCGTATAGGCGTAGACCAGCGCACCGACCAGGGCCATAACCGCCAGGATGATCAGGACGACGGGGTTCGCGTCGAGGACCAGGTTCAGCGCGGCCTGCGCTACCGCCATGACCCGTGCCGCGGCGGCGGCCACCCTCTCCGACGTGGCGAAGGCCCGCACCGCCCTGCCCGCGCTGGCGAGCCCGGTGCCGATGTCCTTCACACCCGTGACCGCCCCGAGCACCGCACCGGTTGCGAACTTCACCACCGCGCCGGCCAGGACGACGCCGATCGCGACCGCCAGGGCCTCGGCCGCGGTCCTGTGCTGGGTGAAGAACCCGATCGCAGCCGTCACGATGGGGATCAGCCCCGTCCCGAGCTGGATCAGCAGGCTGTCGAACCCCGCGCGCAACTGCTTCACCCGCTGCCCGAGGGTCTGCTGCACCTCCGCGAACCCCTTGACCTTGCCCTGGGCATCGGTCGTGGCGCCGCCCATGGCCCGGATCGTGTCCGAGGTGTCCTTGAAGTTGGCGCCCACCGTCGTCAGCGCGGCATTCGCCCCCGGGGCCGTGCCCATGAGCCGCTTCAAAGCCGCGGCGAACTCCGGCGTGCCCTCCCTGCCCGCCTTCGTCGCCGCCTGCGACAGGTACTCCATGGCGTCCGTCAGCCCGTTGGGGCCATGCAACTTGGCCTTCAGTTCATCAGACGAGACACCGAACTGCTTGAACGCGTCGTACATGGGCTTGGTCGGGTTCAGCAGCGACCGTAAGGCCTGGGCCAGGTTCTGGCTGGCGCGCTGCGCGGTGAAGCCGTGATTGGTCATCTCGGCCAGAGCCGCGCCGACGTCGTTGAAGCTGATCCCGGCCGCCGACGCCGTGGGGACGATGTTGGCGAACGCCGCAGAGAAGTCCTGCAAGTTGACCTTGCCGTGCGCCACAGCGGTGATCATCTTGGAGGTGATGTCACCCGCCGCCGACGCCTGGAGGTGATAGTCCTTCAGCACATCCGTCAGCGCCTGCGCGACCGTGGTGGTGTCGGCGCCTTCCGCCGCCGCGCCCTGCGCGGCCGCTTTGAGGACCGTCAGGCCGTCGCCGGCGTGATAGCCCGCGGCCTCGACGTAGTACATCGACTTGGCCAGGTCCGTCGCACTGACGCCGACCTCACCGGCCATGGACAGCAGGCCCTTGCGGACCAGGTCGAGATGGTCGTTGGTCTCACCGGCGGAGGTGACCAGCCGGACCGTCGCGGACTGGAAGTCCGAGGCCATCTTCACGGAGGCGACCGCCACGCCGATCCCGACAGCGGTAGTGGCCTTGCCGAGCTTCGTCATCACGCCGCCGATACCGCCCATCCTGGCGGTGAAGCTCTCGCCCGTGGCGGCGGCCTCGGACATGCCACGGCGGAACGGGGCGGTCTCGGCGCGGAGCGTCACCCACAGATCGGCGACTTCGGCCACCTGCCACCGCCTTCCCCGCCTCAAAGGCGACCGAAGCGAGTAGATGGCCAGGCCAACGGCAGGCCGCTCAACTGACGGAAAACACCGGCTGTTTGAGGAACGCGAGCGAAGTGATCAACCCGGCGGCAAACGTTTCGCCGCAGTGGAATACAGCCGGGTATTGGGTGGCTTGATCTGCTTCCAACTCTCCTTTCGAGGGTCCTTATTTGCCCGCGCGAGGCAACCGCATTTCACGCCAACGCGGTCGTGACTCTTGTCACTTGATCTTGCGTTGAGCGTGCCGATCTGCGGCGTTAGCGTCGGATGGTCCGCCCTGCTCTGACCCTCCGTCAGCCGGGAGAAGGCGAGAAGACGACACACGGGAACCGGGTGGGCTCGCAACCAAACACCGGCGCTCCCGCATGCCGTCTTCCCGCATACGCACTCAGGAGTGTAATGAATCGCCGCGCCCTGCGCACCGCTGGCATATCGGCCCTTGCGGCCCTCACCTTCGGCCTGGCCGCCCCGGCGGCCTCCGCTGTGGAATTCGACCGCGCGCAGTCCACCACCGTCACGGCTGCTGCCGCCGCCCCCGCGGCCCTCAGAACGACCGGGGGCGCCGAGGCCGTCCGGGCCCTGGAGATCTTCGCCCAGGCCATCCAGAACCTCCCCGCGGAACTGCAGTCCAGGAACCTCAACGACCCCGAGGTCGTCCAGCAGCTGACCAAGGCGATGGAGCGCCAGGGCATCAGCCCCGGCACTGCCTCCAAGGTCGTGGGCTTCAACTGGTTCAGCTGCACCATAGCCGTGGGCAAGTTCGCCGCCGAGAACGCCATCCCTGTCGCCAAGGTGGCCCGGATCGTCGGCAAGGTCGGCGGCTACGCCAAGTTCGCCAAGTACGCCTGGCGTTACCTCAAGGAGGGCTACGCACCGCCGGAGGCCGGATCGGAGTTCGCGGAATTCGTCATGGCCGTCAGCGGCCTCGGCGGCGTGGCCAGCGCGTGCGCCTGACACGCTGACGTCATGCCCGGCGGCTATGCGGGACGGTGAAAGGGGAAGGCCATGCCAGGAGTATTCGAAAAGCCCGTCGGTGAGGACAGCCCGGGAACGGTGAAAGAAGCCATCGGATACGGCACGTTCAACGTGCTGTTCTTCCTGATGATCTCCTACCCCGGAGCATCGTTCATACGGGAGCTCCTGAGCTGGAAGGGAGTTACGCTCTCACCGCTCCTTGGTGCCGTGCTCGTGTGGCCGGTCTCGGTCGCCATCGTCTATACCGAGCCCCGGGCTCAGGCCCGGCCGTGGTGGCCCAGGGCCGAGAAAGCGTGGCGATGGACCGGCGCGGTTCTCTACGCCGGCCTGCCGCTCATCCTCGCGCTGACCTTCCCGATGACCGTCGGCCAGGACCTGGCGTCAGGCATTCCCACGCTCATCTCCCTCAGCCCGGTGATCGCCCTGATGGCCTTCTTCATCCTGCGCAGGCGCCTGCGGGACCGCAAGGGTTCCTCCTGACGGCCGAAGTCATGACACCGTGAGGGTCCCGGCAGCCCCGGCCGCCGGGACCCTCACGGTGTCACCGCACCCACCCGCCGCCGAAGACGCTCCGGTACAGCTGCGGTGCCACATGCGTGATGCCGAACCGGAAGGCGGGCAGCAGGAACGGGTAAGAGGCTCCGTTGCGGAGCATGCCACGCTCCAGGTACATCCCGTACCTGTTGGCCGGAGTGCGGCCCTTGCCATACGGCGGGGTGAGTCCGGGCGCGGTGCCGACCCTGGTCTCCCAGCCGCCACCCGTCCGCACGACGGGAGTGTGGGTGAGCGAGCGGCGCAAGGTCCCGGAGATCACCGCCGGGCCCGTTCCCGGCCGAGCGGGGGTCGGGGTGCCGTAAGCGTGGGAGCCGCTGCTGGCGTTGACCTTCGCCTGGCGCTCGACGGCCCCCGCCAGCCGGGTCAGGACGGTGCGGGCCTTGAGCTGGGCATCGCGGTCGATCTCGGCGAACAGCCGGGCGAACGCGCCCGGACGGAGTTCCGGCACCGCGGCTCACCCCCATCCGGATCACCCCATGCGCCGATCGGCCTCACGCCGCGCCCGCTCGTTCTCCCGTTCCTCCTGCTCGGAGATGAGGCCGAGGAAGTCGAGGCAGTACCGGCGCACATACAAGGGGGTCTGCTGAAGGTCACCCCAAGTCCAGCGCATGCGGCGCATCAGAATGAAGTCGGCCCACTCGGGCGGCGGGCTCCCTGACGCCCAGGTGCCGTCGAGGATTGACTCAACCGGCAGCAGCACGTCCTCGTAGTATTCGGAGCCGGGGCCTAGGAAGGGTCCGCGACCCGGCCGATCTCCTCACCGATCCGGGTGATGATCGCCATCGGCAGCCGGGCCACATTCTCCGGGGTGACCTCCACCAGGCGCGTCTGCTCCGCAGCCTCCAGGGCCGCCAACTGGGCGGTGAGGTCGTCCGCGTCGAGGTCGATGGTCACTGGGACCCCGGTGGCGCTGGCGTCGTACACGTGCCAGGCGACAATCAGGTTCGCCATGACCTTGTACATCGCGGCGTTGGCCGCCTGCGGGTCCACGGGCTTGCCATCGGCGTCCGTGGCGACGTCGTCCGGGGTCAACTCCCCGGGCGGCAGCAGCACCGGATTGCGCAGCAATACGGAGACTTTGTCGCCGAGCTGGGGGAATTCGAGCAGGATCACGCGGTTCGTGTAGCCGGACATGGGTGGGGGTCTCCTTGCGGCAAGGGTGTTGAGGGCGTGGGTTCCCCGGCCGGGCGCGACGCCCTCACACGCCGCCCGGCCAGGGAGTGGGAGTGCTCCGGCGAGGTTGCCGTCGCATGGACCGCATGTGCGACCCGGTTCGAACGTTCCGTCACCGCCGCAGCCCGATCGTCCCGGACCGGTGACGAACACGGTGTACTCGCCTGGCCGGGAGAATCGCCAGCCAGAATCTCCCCACCCAACGACGCGAGGGGAGACTCATGATGCTGGAGAGGACGCGTGCGGCCACGGCTGCGCTGATGACGGCGGGAGTGCTGATGGTGCCCATTGCCTCGGGGAACGCTGCCCAGGCGGCCGCGGCGTGTGCCCACCACACCACGGGTGTATGCAAGGCCAGAAGTCGGCATCCGCACGGGGCCACCGCGCAGTGCAAGGACGGGAGTTACTCCTATAGCGCACGCTTCAGCGGGACCTGTTCGCGCCACCGAGGCGTGCGCTACTGGTACCGGTAGCGCTTGCGAGCCCCCCTGCTCCGCAGGCCTCCGGGAGGGGAACTGTCCGTTGCGCCATGCCTGGGCCCATCCCGCACCGCCCCGCACGATACCCAGGCCCTTCTCAGAGGAGCTATACATGCGTCGTCTCGCCGCTGCTCTCAGTGTTATCGCGACCTTCACCATGGGAGGGGTGCTTTGGGCGTTGCCGGTCACCATCAGTGTTCTGGGCACCACCGGCACATGCGGGCCTGCGATCTACGCCGCGCTGTCCGAGCACACGAGCTACGGCACCGACCAGATGAACAGGCAGGTCCAGCCTCTGTGCCGGGACCAGGGCCTGCCCCAGTCGCTGGCCGGAGCCATCCTCGGCGCCGGCGGACTTCTCACGGGAGCGTCGCTGCTCTGGCTCAACACCTCGCGATGGCCCAAGAGCGCCACCGAGTTCCGCTACGCGATGGCGCACCTGCACGAAGCCGGTCCGGACGGGCAGTGCGCGACGTGCCGCGTGACCTGGCCCTGCCCAACCGCCCACGCAGTACGGTGGTCGATGACGAACCAGCCCCATCGCGCCTGACGCAGCAGCCGCGCTGACCGGTCAGTACGCCGCGGTCTGGAAGTTGGACAGAGTCGCCTGGGCAGCGCCGCCGTCGACCGTGTTGTAGATCCCCGACAGGCTGAAATCCGCCTGCAGGTAGGCACTGCCGAAGTCGCGCTTGCCCTTGTACCAGCCACTTTTGCTCATGGTCAGGCTGAGGGACTGGCCGCCACGTGCAATGGGCTGCTGCAAGGTCGCGGTCGCAGGCGACTGTACGTACCCGAGGTAGAGGTTCATATCGGTCTGGTTCTCGAAGATCGCCTTGTAGGTGCCGTCGACCTCGATGGGGCCAACGAAGACCTCGCGCGGGGCTTGAGTACCGTCCGAGGACGCGATGGCTTCGGTGGCGCGCTTGACGGTCAGGTCGTAGGACAGGCCGCGAGTCGAACTCGCCCCGGCGTTGGTCATGTTCCACGACCAGCCCAGCAGCGGATCGAAGGTCGAGAAGCTTTCGGTCTGCGGTGACTGGACCACGCTGGGGAAGCTGACGTATTTCACGGAGGCGGTGACTGCGCCCTTCGGGTCGATCTTCACCTGGAGATCCGACTGACGGCAGTACGAGCAGGAGACCGTCTGCGTGGTGTCGTACAGGGTCAGGCTGTACGTCGGCAGCGGCGTAGTCGACTGCTTGAAGGTGTGCGTCGTCGTGGTCGTCACGGCCGCGGACGAGGCGTGCGCGAGCGACAGGCCGACCCGGTTGGCGCCGGTCTTGCCGAGCACCGTGGTCACATTGGACGTGTACGGTCCGGTGCCGGTGGCGGTGCCGTCGGTCCAGGCGTACTCGGTGTTCGCCCCAGTATCGATACGGATCACCGTGGACGCGGGCAGCGCGGCGACGGTCTGGATGGACGTCGCCCCGGCCGTGACGGAGGCCGACAGTGTGCTGGCCGTGGCCGGAGTCACAGTGTCCGGGCCGATGATCCCGGTGAGGAAGTGCCCGAGCAGATCCGGGTAGGCCAGCACGTCGAGCTGCCATTCGGCGTGGACGACGCCCTGGTACATGCCTTGCAGGACCGTGTCGTTGCCCCTGATGCTCTCGTCCTTGATCTCTGTGAACATGTCCTCGTAGTCGCCCTTGGTGAAGGGGATTCCGATGGTGGGCGCCACCCAGGTTCCGGCGGTGCTCTCCTTGGCGAGGCCGAGGGTGGCAAGGCGGGAGATCTGCGTCACGACGTCACCTCCTCAGCAGGCTGAAGGGGACTGAGGGACTTCCTCTTCGACGGGTGCGGCGATCGCTCAGATGACATCGGCGGAACGGTATCGATGACAACAAACCCGGCTATGGGGTCGGGCCAGTTAATGGTCTCTCCTGGCTGGACAGTGGCTGGGATCGCGGGGATGTCCACGGCGGCCTCGTGGGTGCTTTTCTGCAGCGGCATGGGGGCTCCGGACGTTCGGGAAGGCCTCCGTGCAGGAAGAGGCCATAAGAGCTGAAGAGGTGGGGACAAGAGCTGGCCTGCGGGCGGCAGGGTCCCACAGCCGGGACGGGCCGGCCGTGATGTCGCCGCGCGCGAATTCGTCTCCAGCTGAGAAGCCGGTGAGATCAATTTGCGGCACACAGACTTCGGCAGTGAACTGGAAGGGCGGGGGCAGGCCGTCTTGGCTGGAGGTAGTCATGGTCAAGGTCACCAAGCTGGCCGGCAAAGGTGTCCCGGGGCTGGAGGGCGATCCGCCGCTCTACCACTTCGACGCGACACCGGAGGAGATGGCACAGCTCCTTGCCGATCCTCACCGCTTCTTGAAGGAGGCGGGCCTCCCCACCTCGGCGGCGGGTCGCATATCGCTGTGCAAGTGGGCCGAAGCCTATTCGCCGGAGCATGGATGGCAGAAGCGTGCGGACGGCGGATCGGACACCGCCGTGAGGCCTAAGTCATGCTGCTACGTCTCGGGGGACACTGAGATTACGTGCCACATGCATGCCCCACCCCAGTGAGCCCGTGCGCGAGTCCCGGCATGAGGCCCCTCATCCCGTAGTCTCGAAATCATCGGCGAAGTAGACAATTTCCGCGTGGAATTCGCCTGTCTGCAAGGTCTGCTCCGGGTCAGTGAACCGGACGGTCACATAGGCCGGATCTTCGGCTACCGACCGGAAGCGGCCACCGTGGCTCTTGTCGCCGGGGAACCCGTCGATGCGCGTGAGGGTCTTGTCGATCGCGGTATCGAAAGCCCTCTGGTCGGCCTCGGCGGCGCCCTGGCCGGAGGACAGCGGCCAGACCGCCTTGAGCACGAACTCGTAGGTGGGCATGCGGCGGACGTTCGCGAACCGCTTGTCGTGGATCTGGCGGCGCAGGACGAACAGGTTGGTGCCGCGCTTGCCGGGGGTGCGAGGCTGGTAGGCCTGCACGTTGCCCCACGGGCCCCCAGCGCTCGTCAGCAGCGCGGGCAGTCCGTCACCGCTGGTGGTCAGCCACGCGACTTCCCGGTCAACGGCGTCCGCTGTACTCACCGTCTCCTCCTTCCCTTCCGCTGCCCGGGGTTCCAGCGAGCACGCGGGAGCCGGAGGTGTGAGTGGCGGGCGCGGCCGGTGCGGGGGCGGTGGCGGACGTAGTGGACACCGCGCGGGCTCCGGTGGTGATGCCGCAGGCCGACGCGGGTGCCTGGGTGACCGTGCCGGTGCGGGCGGCCTGGCAGGCGGCGGCGCTGGGTGATCCGGTGCCGGGGGTGGCGGGCCTTGAGCCGGGCGGACAGCTTCGTCCGGACAGCCCCAGGGAGAGCACGCCTTCGGCGACGGGCCCCAGCTGGCGTCCGGCGCATGGTCAGCGCCGGGTGTAGGGAGCGAGCATTTCCAGGGCATCTGTCCGCAGGGCGTCCGGATCGTGTCCGGACCGGCCGTCCACGGGGTCGAGCTGCTTCACGGCCATGCTCGCGGCCATGTACTGGCACGCCTGCACCAGGTCCGCCGGCACGGTCGCGTACCCGCCGGAGTAGGTGACCTGGATCGTCGTGCCCGGCGGGACGAAAGTGCCGAGCTGGAACCGGCAATGCCCGGTGTCCGGCTCGAACTGGACCGTGCCCACCGCGACCGTCTGGGCGCCGGAGTACGACCGGTACAGAGCGATCGAGGCGACGCTGCCCGCCCACAGCTCCGGGTAGCGCGCCGGGTGTTCCCGTACCCAGAAGTGCCGGGTCAGCAGCGTGGAGCCGAGCGACTGGGCGCGGGAGAACCCGAGCTGGCTGGTCGGGTCGAGGGGGACGTAGGCGTCCAGGGCGTCCTCGACGTCCATGGCGTCCGCCCGCTGCGTCTCCACCACCCCGGTGAAGGCGGCGAGGCGGCGGTCGCAGGCCGATTCGCATGCCCGGGTGGCCTGGAGCATCAGGTTCGTCTGCGCCTGCGCGGAGAAGCCGGAGACGAGGTTGGCGAATGGTCCCTCGGTGAACGACGCGACGGTGGCCAGGGGTGTCGGAGTATCGGCGGCCATGTCCGCACCTCCTTGTCCTCCGGCCGGGCGTGCGCGGCGGCTATTCGCTGATCGCGGCCCTGGGGCGCCCCGGGCGGCGCTTGGCCGCCTGGGCGTCACCGGTTTCGGGAGCGCTCGCGGTGGCTGGTCCGCTCGGGGCGGCGGCCTCGGTGAACCCGGCGTCGGGGATGGCCAGCAGGTCAGTGGCGAGGCCGTCGGGGACTTCGACGACGTCCTCGTGCGTGGACCAGGCATAGCCGCCGGGGGCCGAGCCGGGGAGTTGTCGTGTCTTACGGAGCCACATCGTCATCCTTTCGCTTTCGGCTGTTTCTTCGGGTCCTGCACCGACTCCCAGTCCCGGAAGAAGTCCTCTTTGTAGGAGAGGTGCTTCCGGCAGATGCGGTAGCCCTTGACCGTGGTGTCCGCCGTCGTCTCCGTGCCGTCCTTGAACAAGCACACACAGCACCATCGGGCTGCCATGGCTCCGCCTCCATTCCAACTGGTGGTGCCGACCCGGCCCGTAGGAACCGGGACGACGGGCTACAGAGCGGCGGTGATCCTGGACAATCTGCCCACATAACGGGGCCCGCGAATGGCGAGCGTGGTGTCGGTGAGCACGGCGAACGGGAGCGTGTCGGGCGCCGTCACCGTCGGGGCGAGCGGCAGGATCTGCATGTCGCGGGTGTAGGGGCGGACCATGAAGTTCGGGTCGCGGGGCACCAGGTAGACGTCCTCGGGGCCCGCGGTCGCGGAGGCGGCGCGGGGCTTGGCGCCGGTGTTGCTGCCCTGGTAGGCCGACGGACCGGTGTTCACGGTGCTGTTGGTGAGGAGGTTGGTGCCGTTGTCGATGATGCTGGTGACGGCCGCGCCGGTGGTGTCGAAGGCGTCGACGGTGCCGATCAGGGTCTCGGTGCCGGTCGCGGTGGACCGGTAGACCTTGTACAGGATCGGGCTGGCGCCGTCGGGGAGGTTCGTCGGGGTGGAGAAGCTGAGCGTGACCGTGCTCGTGGAGCCGGTGGTCGTCTGGGAGACTTCTGTGGAGGCCGCGATCTCACCGAAGCGGGCCACGACCGCCGAGAGCTGGTAGTAGTAGGTGGCCGCGGCCAGGGTGCCGCCGGTGGTCGCGGTCGCGGTCGACACCGTGCTCATCTGCTGTGTGCGGGGCGACAGGAAGCTCGACTTGAGGATCGGCACGTCCCTGTACGTCGGCACGTTCAGGCCCGCGCCGAGCGCGGTGGTCGGGGCGGCGAACCGCTGCTGGGCAACGAACGCCTGGGAGACCGCGCTGGCCATGCGGGGGCTCATCACGAACATGTACTGGCTGCCGATCGGCATCGCCGCGTTCGTCTCGACCAGGTCGATGAGCTGGTCGAGGTAGTGCAACGCGAAGTTTCCGTTGATGTCGAGGGCGTTGACGTAGTTGTTCGATCCGGTACCGGCCGACCAGTTCGACACCAGGTAGTCCAGGCCGGAGCAGATCGGGTACAGCCCTGCCGCGGTGGCGCCGTCGTGGCCCCAGATGAAGCTGTTCTCCAGCGACCAGAGCATCGAGGTGACCGTGCCGTCGAGTTCGAGCTGACGCAGGTCCCCGACAATGTCCCGGGTCACGGTCTGCGCGTAGCCCGTGACGGAGCCGACGGCCTGGAAGAGGCGGATGTTGTAGACCAGCTGCTCGTAGGTCGAGTTGCCGACCGGCCGGGCACCGCCGTCGACAACACCGCCGGAGTCGGGCCGCTGGACGCGCCGGTTGAAGAAATACTGGGTCGAGTTCCACTGCTTGGACGGGATCGCGGCGAGCAGCGGAGCGTAACGGCGCTGATACTCCAGCAGGACGGGGTCGATTGCTTTGGGTATGAGCGGGGAGACGGCTCCCGCTGTGGTGATGGCCTCTTCGAGCTCGGTGGGCACGAGAGGCACCTCCTCTCGTGCAAAAACCCCGTCGGGTGCTCACCGGACGGGGCTGGCTGGGGACGGGTATGGCAAAGGCCCCGCCAGGGCGGGGCCTTGGGGGAGGTGCTGCCTGCCTACTGGGCGGGCTGTGGGGTACGGCCGAAGGAACCGAGGAGGACTTCGGCACGGTTGTCGAACAGCTCGTCGCCGGTGGGTCCGGTGGCCTTGTCGTTCTCGTGGACGCGGAAGCCCTGGCGGGGCGGGAGCCCATTCTCCTTGAGAAGCTCCTCGCGGAGTTCGTCACGGACCTGGGTGCGCAGTTCCTCGCGCAGCTGCTCCCTGAGTTGGCCGATCTCGGTCCGCAGGCTCTCCTTCAGGGCCCGCCCGGCCTTCTTGCCGGCCTTGCGGCTGTCGGCCGGTGCCACGGACTCGGCCGTCTCCTCCGGCACCGCCTTGGTTTCTTTCTCGGTGACAGCCGTGACGACCGGCGCGAGGTTCTCTTGGAGCGCGGCGCCGAAGAGCGCACCGAGAGCTGCGATGTCGGCGTCGGTCAGGGTGCGGCCAGTGGTGTTTTCGGGGGCCGCCGTTTCGGCGGCCGGGGCTGCGGTCTCGCTCACGGCGGACTCCTTCTCGGTGGTGGTCTCCTCGGCGACTACGGCCGGGGTGGTCTCAGCGACGGCGTCGACGACATGCGCGGCCTCCGACCCGCTGTCGTCGTCGGTGTCGGCGTGGGGTGCGCCGGGGACGTCGATGTCGGCGTCCATGTCCGGGTCCATGGCCTGGAGCGCGTCGACGGCAGCCGCCATGGCGGCCTGGGTGATGGCCCGGAGTTCGGCGGGGTCGATCCCGCAGGCCCGCATGGTCAGGGAGAGCGGCCCGTTGAAGGCGTCGATGCAGAACCCGGCGCCGCCCTCGGGGCTGTTGGGGTAGTACTCGCGGACCTCTCCGAGCCGGAGCCCGGCGGATTCCTTCATCGAACCGTCCTTGTTCCAGGTATCGGGGATCATCGACGCCAGACCGAGGGCGGTGGCGCGCTGGATGATGTGCCGCCGGATTGCGTCGTGATCCGCGCCGCCCCGGCCTACGGCACGGATCGCGCGGCGCAGGTCGGCCCGGGTCCTGATGGGGTACGCGCCGTCGGTCATCGCCTGGCCCCGGGCCGCCATCACCCGCCGCTGCTGCGCCGAATACGCCTCACCGGCCGGCGGTCCGTCGACCGGCTCGACGCTGGCCTGGACGGACTCGCTGATCGGGACGCGCCCCGCCGACTCGGCGGCCGGAGCCTCGTCCGGCGTATAGGAGGCGGCGGCCACCGTCGCCCCGGCAACCCCGGGCGTGGCGGTGAAGTCCACGGCATGGATCTCCAGGTCATCAGCGGTCGTGACTGTCTCGCCCTCGTGCTGCACCCGCTGGAGCGGGCCGAGCCAGTAGCCGTGGATGGACACCGACCGCAACGCCGGCTCCCTGCCGGTCACCAGGGCGGCGATGTCCCGGCCGGGCGCCGTGTCATACAGATCCGCCCGATACTGCGCGGACCCGTCCTCCTCGACCGTGACGGAGGTGAGCCGGCCAACGATGAGCCGGGAGTCATCACCCGCATCGTGGTGGGTGCGCATGACGATCGGCAGCCCGCCCGGGTCGGCGATCCGCTCCTGCATCCGTCGCGCCGCCTTGGCGATCAACTCGCGGCTGTAGAGGCGGCCGTTGCGGCTGACCCCGGGGGTGAGCATGGTGCCGGAGACGGTTGCGATCCGCTGTGTCATCCCGCGCCTCCTCGGCGAACAGAGGCCATCGTCGTGAGCCGTGGCGCGCGCCGGGTGCCGACGGCCAGCCGCAGGATCGCGGCGCGGACCCGGGGATCGGTCTCGACGGCCTGGACCAGGTCCTCGACAAACGCTTTCCGGGCCGCGGCTTCTTCGACGTCCCGGCGGCTCACGGAGCCCCGGGGCGCGTGCCCCCGTTTCGGGATCTCGTACACGCTCACCTGCCCTGCACGGAGAGCTGGAAGGTGAGCGTGGTGAACGTGCCGGTGAGGGTCCAGGCGAGCCGGTAGGAACCGCCGGACACCAGCACGGCGCCGACTCCCATTCCGGGCCCGATGGAGAAGGTGGCCGTTCCCGTCGTGGTCATGGCCGTCGACGAACCGAGCGTCTGCCACGCGCCGTTGGCATCCAGCTGTTGCAGGCCCACCACCAGATTGGTGCCGCCCGCGAAGGCCGTGATGTTCACGCCGACGATCGCCTGGCTGACGTTGTTGGTCCATGTCTGCGCCGTCGTGGTCCCGTTCGCCGTGCGGGACTGCGATGCCTCGGAGTACAGGGCGACCGGCGGCTGAACCACCGTGAAGACCGTCGGTGAATTCGACACGATCACCGACGAAGGGCTACCAGCAGCACCGATGACATTGCCGGTTCCGTCGACCGGGGTGAAGACCGGATTGGTGGGCACAGAACCTCCAGGTCAGGCAGGAGCAAGAACACAGCGGCAATGAGGGTGTTGAGGCAGGCGGGGCGCGGCCAGCAGGCTGTAGGGGCCACCGGCCTCAGCGCCGGAGCAGCGCTCGCAGACCCTGCCGTCGCCCGCTGACAGCCAGATCACCGCCCTGGTGTCCCCTCCTACGTAGGCGGCGAGGAGTCCGGCACCGTAGGCGGCGGACACCGCGACGTCGGCGGCCAGGGCCAGGTCAAGGCCGATGTTGAGGACGTCCTCGGCATCATGTTGCGGGTCACCGCTGCTGTCCGCCATGGCCCGGCCCGCACGTGTCGCTGCGGCGCCCAGGGCGGCGGTGAGGACGGCGGTCGCTGTGGCCCCGGCGGTGTCCGGGCTCATGTCCGGCGAGCCGAGCGCGAGGTGCCCGGGACCCGGCTCCCCGTAGCCCGTATCGTCGGTGTGATCACGGGTGATGAGGTGGTGGCCGGCCGCCCACCCGGCCCGGTGAGCGCGCTGCGCAGCACCGGCCAGAGCCTTACGGGTCCGCGGCCACGACCAGGCGGTGAGACAGGCGAGGACCGCGGCGGCCGCGGCCCGCCGCCGGTGTGGCCCAAGCGGGTCCGAGGTCTCTCCCACCGTCTGCCGCCAGGCGGCGACCGCCGGGCCCAGGCCGATGCCGCGAAGGTCCGCCTTCCACGCGGTGAGCACCACGGCGTCGGCGGTGGCGTGCAGGGCCAGGCGACGGGCATACACCGGACGCCAGACGCCTCGCAGGTCCCCGAGCTGGAGGGTGGCATCGGACATGGCCACCTCCAGCCCGGGACAGGACACCGATGAAACTCAAAGGAGCTTCCGCCAACTTGAAGTCGCAGGTCAGTGGGCTGGTGTGACCGGCTCTTGGGTACTCGTGCTGATCGTGGGCGGCAATCTGCGGAGCAGATCGTCTGTCAGCGGTTGACTTCGACTTTCGTCAGGACGAGCAGGGCGCGCAGGAGGTGGGTGGCACGGGCGGGGTCGGTGCGGAGTCTGGTGAGGGTCCCCCCGTTGAGGACGATCGGGATGCCGGGACCAAGCAGACTCGCATACCCCAGCTGATCTTTGGAAAGTGATCGTCCATGCCCATCACCGGCCCCGGCCCCGACGACCCCGAGAACGACAC
Source organism: Streptomyces sp. NPDC002537 (assembly GCF_053594975.1). Taxonomy (NCBI): domain Bacteria; kingdom Bacillati; phylum Actinomycetota; class Actinomycetes; order Kitasatosporales; family Streptomycetaceae; genus Streptomyces; species Streptomyces sp. NPDC002537. The sequence continues at coordinate 54,840 of NZ_JBSFWT010000003.1, read as the reverse complement.
CTGGGACCCCGCCTGGAAGTCACAGGACACGCCATTCCGGCGATGGCTGGCCGAGAAACTTGGTGAGGCCGGTCACATCGACCCTGTCGGAATCGCCTCCCTGTACGCGCCCGACAACCGCTACAACGGCCTGAGTCGCGACAATCGGGCTCTTCTCGCCGCCCTGACCGGCGCCACCCTTGCCGACGTGCAGGCCGCGCACAAAGCCGACCTTGACGAGTGGGCGCACGAGCAGCAGCTTCGAGACCACCCCGACCTTGCCGTCCTCGGCGCAGACCTCGACCGCATCCGGCACCGCTTCTGACCTGAAAACAGCGGAACGACCGCTCCGCCAGACGATCCACTCCACAGACTGCGGCGCACCGACGAAAGTGCCGCGCAGCCTCGGGGCGGGGTGTCCGGGCGTCTGTTGGCCGCCTGGCGGTATGGTCGGCGCCTTCTGCCCGGCGCTCTGCGGGGAGGGCTGGTTCACTCCTGTCCGGCAGCCGTCCGCTCCCCTACTGTCTGACCGCCCGTACTTCCCCTGGAAAGGAGTCCAGCATGCGAAGACGTTACCCGTCCTCCTCGCTTCGTTCTTCCTGTTCCTCGGTTCCTTCCTCGCCCCTGCCGCGGCGACAGCCGCGCCGACCGTGAAGGCGTGGTCCGGCTGGGAGTCCCTCGGCGGCGGCCTGACTTCCGCCCCGGCCGTGTCCTCCTGGAGCAGCGGCCGCCTGGACACTTTCGTCCGCGGCTCCGACAACGCGCTCTGGCACAAGTGGTGGAGCTGAGAGCCTTGTTCAACCCGTGGGGACAGGACCGGGCCCTGGCCCCACTGCCTCAACATGCTTCCCGCAGGCCGGAGAGTCCCGTCGGTGTGCCGGGACTCAGCCGATGCGCTTCGCGATCAGCGGCAGCACGTCCTGCGCCCGTGTCGGATGCCCGGATCCCATAGAGCTCCCCCTTGCTCGGACGCCCGTCAGCGGTGCTGAGGGTTCAGGGCCCGCAGTTTTGCCCTGAAGGCCGGGTCAGGTGCGGCCGGCCGGTGTCGCCCAGTGGAGAGGTCAAGGTACCCCCAGGCGCCCCGCTCGCCGCGTCCGCACACCATCAGGCTCATGGTGGCGCCGGGGGCATGGACGTGGGTGACCTCGTGGTAGAGGGCGCGATTGACGTGATTGGTACCGCCGTGCTGGTGTGCCACGCCGGGGTCGGCATGGACCTGACCGTCGCCAGCCAGCCTGTAGCGGTCCTCGTCGTACCCGCCCGTCAGGATGTAGGAGTCGAAATCCCATGGGTGGGAGTGCGGGAGCGGAGTGCCGTCCGGACCACGCAGGTCCGGGCGCAGCCAGATATTGATCTTGATCGTGGACTGCTGCGTCTCGAGGAGGGTGAGCTCGGCCCGGCTGGCACGCCCGGACTCGTCCGGCACCAGCCACCAGGACGTGGGAGCGATGAACTGCTCCCATGCGAGCGTCAGGCTGGGTACGCGCAAGGCGAGCCCTTCCACAGCGGTTTCGTACATCGGCTCGTCGACGGTGAGCCCGGGAATGACGGTGGTCTGCATGGAGCTGAGTGTGAGGACCAGGTCGTCTCAGGCGCCAGGGGTTTCCGTTTCATGTTCGAATAGGAAACAGAAAATGGCTCTGACCTCACAGATGCTCCAGAGCTGGGTCAGATCCGGGCGAGGACTTCGTCCAGGCACCGCCGGTAGAGGTCATCCCACACCTCCAGGGGCGGCATTCCCTGGGCCGCATCCTTGACAAGGCCCGGCTTGTCCTCAGGGTCCTGGGGGCCCTGGCCGGTAGGTGGCGAAGCCAGGCCGTTCGGGTCCCGCGCGGGAGTTCCTGGCTGCTGGGCTGCGGTGCCGCCGAGGTTATGGACGATGAAACTCTTCGCGAGATCCTGCATGTTGGCCCAGTCGGCGATGAACGTCCGCTCCATGAAGATCGGGTTATCCCCACCATCCACCGGCGGCTCACCGATCTCCGCACGCCACCGGTTCAGGGAGTAGGCACCGGCGCGCAGCCGCATCTCACGGATCTCCTCGACCACCTTCGAGTCCCGGTAGTCGATCTCCGTAAACTCCAGATGCCAGTTGTCGACCCCGAAACCCTGCTGCAAGAGGTGGAAGTTGAGTTTCTCCAGGATCAGGTTCGCCACCGGGATGATCGTGTTGACCCGGTACGTCTTATCCTGCGATTCCCCGGTGCCACCGCCCAAGTTGCCGCTCTCAATGATGCCGAGTTTCGCCGGCGGTACTCCGAAGGCGGCGATGATCTGGTCCCGCAGCTGTCGGTCGGCATCGAGGTAGTCGGCCACCTTACGCTGGTCGAGGACCTGCACCATGCCGCCGCCCGTCGTCAACAGCGGCTCGCCTACCGCCTTCGGGCCCAAATTGAATACCCGGTACTGTTCGCGCCACTGCTGTACATCCGAGTCCTGGAAATGCTGCAAATCCACATGCACGCGCGGCGGGTCACCACGCCGGAAACATTCCTTCAGCGTCGCCATCGTGAAAAGCCAAGCGGTTACCGGCAACAAGCACTTCTGCGCCGGGGAAACCCCGTACAGGCCGCCGCGTGGCGCGTCGAGCGAAATGTGGATGACCTGCCCGGGGCCGAATGATGCCCGGCGGACGCCGTCGACGTCCTGGAAGTACCCGGAGACCTCGCCGTGCTGGTCGGCCACCACGGTCATCGTCGTGGCATCCAGGGTGTACAGCGCGACCGGCTCGCCCAGCATCGAGACGACCTCAAGGTAGGCATCCCCGAACAGGACCAAATCCGTAGTCACATTACGCAGCAATTGGACCATGTCTTCACGGGGGTTGCAGAACCTCATCAGCCGACGCAGCCGCTTCACCTGCGGCGATTCCGATGCTTGGGTGCCTCCGCCGTTGTCCTCCGGTACGGCCTGGAGGCCGCCGGCAGTGACCGTCCGCGCGATCAAGTCCACACAGGCCGAGACCCAGTTGCAGGACATGTACGCCTGATGGAGCTGAGCCAGGACCTGCTGGCGCTCCGAGGTAGCCGCCAACTGCGACGTCGTGGTCGCTGTATTGAGCGGGATGCCGTACTCGTAGCCGGTGCGCCGGACCTGGGCGGCGGTGGGCGCATCAGCCGATTCGGACAGCGGCACGGTTTCTGCGGCAGGGCCGCCGCGGAGGCGCTCACGGAGCCAGGTCAGAGCGCCCACGGGTCACCCCCTCCGTTCAGGATCGGGAAGCCGCCGATTGACGGTGCTGGGAGCGCCGCTTGGGGGCCCGCGGCGTTCGGGTCGACCGGGCGTATGGCGGGTTCGAGGCCCGGGAAGTGGAAGCGGGCCTCATTGCCGAGGTTGATCAGTGCGTAGCGGAGCGCGTCGGCGAGGTGGTCCTCGGCGTTGGTGTCGATGTCTTCGGGGTCGCCGGTCGTGGCGAACGGGAGGGTGGGCAGGGTGCGGATCAGGTCGGTACAGGAGGTGAAGACGTGCAGTTTCGGGCAGGTTTCCCAACCGAGTGTCCGGTGGTGCGGGCAGGCCGGTGCGTCGGCGAGGTAGGACCGTAGCCGCTGCCATCCGGCGACGCGGCCGCCTTTGCCTGCCGGGGTCAGAGGGACGCCGTTCTCGGCATAGACGGCCGCGATGGGCTTTGCGTCGCCCCGGGTTGCCCACATGGCGTCGTCGCTGTAGCGGGCGGCGACGTGTTCGTCATCGGCTTCGGCGGCGAGGATCTGGCGGGCTTGCTCTGCTTCGCCGACCTGCCGGGCGTAGATCTCCCGGTACAACCAGGCCCGGCCGTCCTCATCAAGGGCGAGCCAGACCACGGCCCAGGGGTTGCTGTACCCCCAGTCGAGGCCGTTGTAGCGCCGCCACTGCGCGGGCAGCGCGGTCGGGGCGATGGTGTGCCGGTCATGGGACCACTCGGGGAAAGCCATCCCGGCGAACACGTCCCAGTCGCCGTCGAGATAGGCGCGGCGCATCGTCTCCCCGAGCGCCGAGAGGTCCGCCGCGTACTCGGCGTTCAGGTGCGGGTTGTCGGCGAGTTTGGAGGGGATGAACCGCACCGTGCGGCCGCGGGCGTCAACCGCGACGCGCTGCCCGTAACCGGTGGCATCCACATAGCGGGCCTTGACGGCGGCGTGGCCGGGGCCTCCGGGGTTGGAGCCGCAGCGCACGCCGAGGACCGGCACGTCCGCGCGCCCTGAGCGGAGCCGGGATTCAAGGAAGGCGACGACATCGGGCGGGGTCAGGGTGAGCTCATCGAAGATCAACAGCTGGTACTGGCCACCCTGCCGACGTGTGGCGTCCTGAAGATTCTCCGCGTACCGGAACATGATCAGCGACCCGTTGGAGAAGCGGAGTTCGTACTCGCCGCCGTTCCAGCGCCCGCCGACCGCCGAGGCATAACCGAGCTGCGCCAGCTCGGCCAGCAGGCTCTCCTTCAACTCCCCATAAGTGCGGCGGAACGCCCCCACTCGCAGGCCCGGGTAGCGGATGCAGGCCCGGATGGCCTCCGCGGTCAGCGCGCGGGACTTGCCTCCGCCCATGGCCCCGCCGTAGAGCACCGCGAACTCGTCGGCGTTGTGGAAGTCGTGCTGCCGGGCGGTGGGTTCGTAGCCCAGGAGCGCGAAGACGTCGAGGTTGCGCAGGCGGTCGGCCTCACGGCGCCGGACCGCTGCCGTCAGTTCCCGCAGTTCCAGCAGCTTGCTGAGTTTCGCTGTCAGCAGCGGCGAGCTGGTCGGAGAGGAGGCGGATCTGTTCATCGATGGCATCGATGCTCAGCACCTCCATCCGCGCGGGAGCGTCGAGGCCGAGGAGCCGGCAGCGGCGGTCGATGATGCGGACCACCGTGTCGATCGCCCGCATATCGCCCTGGAGGGCCAGGGCCCAGGCGGCGGCCTGGAGGCGGTCGAGGCGCTGGACCTCCACGCTGCGCAGGACTTCGGCCTGGGCGCTCTGCTCGGCGTGCCTCACCTCCAGGGCGCGGAGCAGATCCTTGGTGGCGGCGCCGCGGCTGGAGTAGCCGAGGCGGTCAGCGATCGTGTCGAAGTCCAAGCCCGCCAGGCGGAGACCGATCGCCTTGGCGCGGCGTTCAGCGGTCGCGGCCTGCTGGGCTCTCGACGCGGGCATGGCCACCTCCCCTCCGTGCTGCTCCCGGGTCACAGTGTGGTGTTGATGAGCGTGTGGAGGTCGGACCGGGCCTGCCGGTCGCTGAGGAGGGCGCCTGTGTAGGCAGCGGTGACCATGGCGGCGCCGGGCTTGCGCGCTCCGCGGTGGGCGAGACAGCCATGGACGGATCGGATCAGGCAGGCCGAGCCGAGGGTGTCCAGGTGGGTGTCGAGGGCCGTGGTGATCTGCTGAGTGAGGTTCTCCTGGGTCTGGAGCCGCCGGGCATAGACGTCAAGGACGCGCGGCAGCTTCGACAGGCCGACCACGGGCGCGCCGGGGGCGGGCAGATAGGCGATGGTGGCTGTTCCGGAGAAGGGGAGCAGGTGGTGGCCGCACAGGCTGGTGAAGGGCACGCCGGTCACGACGATGGGCTGTCCGGAGTGCTCCACAGGGAAGGTCCGGGCGAGGTGCACGGCAGCGTCCTGGTCGTAGCCGACGGTGAACTCCGCGAGGGCGGCGATCACCCGGGTTGGGGTATCGGCCAATTCCGCGCTCTGCGGATCCAGACCCCGGGCGGTCAGCCAGGCGGTGATCCCTCGGGCTAGGGCCTGATCGGCCTCGACGGTGGTCATGTGGGGCAGCTCGGTAATCGTCGTCATCGGCCGCGTACCTCCCCCCAGGCGTGGACGTGCAGGCGTGTGGTCAGGTTGAACCCAGCGGTGATCACCGGATCGGCCACTGCGGCGATGCGGGCAGCGATACGGGCGTTCGTGGTGCCTTCCGGGGCGATCCAGACCAGGGACGGGGGCAGATCCCAGGCGGTGGCATACCGGGTCACCTCGGCGACGTCGTCGGGGGTGCGGCAGACGAACTTGAACGTGGCCTTGCCCGTGGTGTGCAGGGCCGTGATGGCGGGAGGGCGGATGCGCCGGTGCTCATCGACCCCGGCGTGCCTCAGCTTGGGGGAGACGTTGAACCGGGTCACGGCCTCCACCGTGCGAGAGGAGGGGGCGATGGTGCCGTTCGTCTCGACTTCGACCTCCGCACCGGCCGCGGCGAGGTGGTCGAGGAGTAGGGCCCAGCCCGGTTGGTGCTGGTGGAGCAGCGGTTCCCCGCCCGTGAGGACCACCAGTTCCGGCCGACCGGTGAGGGCGCGCCGCGCGATGTCGCCGACGGGCACACGCCGGAGTTCGGCCCGAAGGTCGTGGCGGGATGCATCCCAGGTGTACGGCGTATCGCACCAGGTGCAGGTGAGGTTGCAGCCGCCGAGCCGGATGAATCCCGCTCGCCGGCCGAGTGACGGCCCTTCGCCCTGCACCGTGGGGCCGAACACCTCCGCGACGACCAGCGACGAGCCGGTGGTCATTCGGCCTTCCACGAGGCGGCGTTGACGTGGGTCTCGCGGACCTCGACGTGGGTGACCCGCGCTCCCGGAGCCCGGGACAGCGAGGACAGCGCGCGGTCGGTGACGTCGGCCAGGAGCGCAGCGACATTCTCCACCGTGGGCCAGCCCGGCACTTCGTACACCTTGCAGTCGTGCCCCCGCAGCACACTCACGAGCGGGTCGTCCGGGCCGAGCATCACGCCGTGGTCGAGGTGTTCGTCGATCCAGGACCGCAAAGCCATTTTGAACGGGCCGAACTCGACGACCAGTCCCTCACGGGGCTCGGGGGCAGAGACGGTGACCTGCGCCCACCACGAGTGACCGTGGAGCGAGCGGCACTTGCCAAGCAGGTACGGAAGGCGGTGCGCGGCCTCGAAGTTGTGGCGGACAGTGACCTCGCTCCGGCTCATCACCCGGCCGCCTCGTACTCGGTGGGGTCGGCCAGCCCGGCGTCGGCAAAGGCTTCGCGGCGCTCGGTGCAGGTGCCGCAGGTGCCGCAGTGCCTCTCCCCGCCCCTGTAGCAGGACCACGACAGGTGCAGCGGCGCGCCGAGGACGTCGGCGAGGGCGGCGATCTCGGTCTTGGAACGGTTGACGAACGGGGCCTCTACCCGAGGGGTGTGGAGGCCGTCCAGGGCGCGCGCGACGCATGTGCGCAGCGCGTCGAGGAACTCCGGTCGGCAGTCGGGGTAGACGGCATGGTCTCCGGCGTGGATGCCTAGTGCCACGATGCTGGCGCGACGGGCGGCAGCGATGCCGACAGCGACGTTTGCCATGATCGCGTTCCGGTTCGGCACGACCGTGACGCGCATGGATTCCTCGGCGTAGTAGCCGTCGGGGACGTCGACGAGCGGATCGGTGAGGGCGGAGCCCGGCATCAGCTTGCCCAGCGCGGTGAGGTCGATGACGTGGTGTTCGGCGTCGAAGTGCTCGGCGACGGCGCGGGCCGACGTCAGTTCGCGGGTGTGCCGCTGCCCGTAGTCGAAGGACAGCAGGAGAAGGACGTAGCCCTCAGCATGGTAGTGCGCGGCGAGGGCGGTGGAGTCCATGCCGCCTGAGAAGGCGAGGACGGCGAGGGGGCGCCTCATGATGCCCCCCGGCTGGCGGTGGCGGACAGGGTGAGGCCGCCGCGGACTTGCTGGCGCAGTTCCACGGTGACGGGCGTCCCGAGGACGGTTGCGAGGTCGTCGGCGAGGGTCGCGGCGAGGGTTTCACAGTAGATGCCCTTGTCCCGGAAGCCCCACAAGTAGTGCTTGAGCGCTTTGGACTCCAGGGACCGGCCGTCCGGCTGGTAGCTGATCGTGGCGTCGTAGATGTCCGGCTGCCCGGTCACCGGGCACAGGGCGCTCAGCTCGGTGGTGCGGTAGGCCACGAGGCCGACGTTCTCCGGGACGGTCACGGTGTCGAGGGCGTCCGCACTGATCGCATGGCCGACGGTCTGACCGAGGTAGCGGGGGACCTTCATGCGGCATCCTGCTCGTCGTCGGGGTCCTCCGCACGGGAGAAGCCTGTGGTGGGTGCCGTGCCGTCGCCCACCACGGGCTTCAGGTTCGCGGCGAACATGTCGTTGAGTTCGGTGCGGATGCTCGCCAGCGACAGGATCGCGGCGGCCTGCCAGGTCCGCGGCATCTTGTCCGACAGACGGGACAGCCGCCCCCGGGTGCCATCGGGATACGTGAAGTCGCCGAATTCGGAGACCCGGAGGAGGTGGTTGTTGTCGAACGACACCACGTCGTCCCCCATGAGTGCGAGGTACTGGCGCTGCTTGGTCCAGGAACCGCCCAGCAGGTGAATGCGGCGGCCACGGAGCGACTCGATCGGCATCGGTGTCCCGCCGTAGGAGGTGGGGACGGAGAAGCCGACGACGTACTGCTCGGGGATCTTGTCGAGGCAGTCGTATTTGGGAATGACGATGACGTTGTCCGCATGCTCAGCGACGTCCTCCGCCATCTCCAGAATACGAGACAGCGGCAGGAACTCGACGCCGGTCTCCTCGCACTGCTGCTTGGTCATGGCGTCGCGCACAGTCGCGTACTTCGGCCTCGTCTCCGCCACGGCGGCGACGTGCACGGCGTGGTCGTAGTCGTGCCATTCGTTGTCCATGAACCCGAGCCGCACCCCGGGGAGCCGCTGCGCCATATCGCGGGCCGCGCCAAGGGATGTGGAGATGATGCCGGGAAGAAAACCCATTTCGTAGGCAGCGAGGGTGATGGAAGAAAGTCGGCCCATGGAGAAGATGGCATCGATGGCAACATCGCGGTGGAGGGTCCGTCCGGACGGGGACGGGCTGTCGGAATTCGCGGCGCCCGGCTTCTCGCCGACCGGGTCGGCCTGCATCTCGGCGGCCTGCCCTTCGGCCCATGACGGCCCGGAGAGGGATGCGAGGAGCGAGTCCAGGTCGTGCTCGGTGTAGCCAGAGCCGTCGAACTCCCCGCGAAGGCCCGCCAGGATCTCGGCGAGGGCAACGTCGTCGTACGAGCCGAGGTCGCCTGTCCGGTTGTCGGCCAGGTTGATCCGCCGCGCCGCCGCATCGTCGCACTCGATGATCTCGCACCGGGCTTCGGAGAATCCCTCCGCGGCGAGAGCCATTTTCGTGTGGTTGCCGGCCAGGACTATCAGCGGCCCGTGGGGTACCTCACGGACGACCAGGGATCTGTACTGGCCGTTTTTGCGCAGCGAGGCACGTATGGCTTCGACATCCCCGCGCTTGGCATTGCCTGCGTACGCTGTCAGTTCATCGAGAGGAACATCGGCCGTACGCAGGTAGGTTGCACCCGTGAGGTCCCGCTCCTCCTTCGGGGCGGCAGCCGCTCGTCTACCCATCACTCAACTCTTCCGTCACGACCAGCCAGGTGGGAGCGGGCGGGCATTGGGCCCGGCGGCGTCGGGGGCCGACGCTGGTTCCGGTGTGCAATTGCAGCCAGGCAGATCGCGAATACTCGGAGCGGTACAGGCGGCCTGGTGAATGAGGGCTGCGGCATCGAGGGCGATGGCGTGGTCGGCGCAGGCGAAGACGGTGATAGAGCAATCGGCAGGCATCGGCAGCGGCCCGAACGGCAGGACAGGCTCCCGCAGGTCGGACAATTGCACAACAGCTTCCCTCCGCGACCGTTCCAGAGCAGTGTGCGCGGCGAACTCCTCGTCAGTGAGCCGTCGTCGCCAATGGACGACGGCCGTATCGCTGCATGCCCGGCACTGGAGCCCGACCGTCACGGAGTGGACCGGCTGGGGCAGCGAGATGTCGACTTTATTCACGGGCCGCCCTCCGATGGGTTGCGATTCATCAAGGTCGGCCTGTCCCGAACGAGGTCGTTCACGAAGCCGTGTGGATGCGGCATGCCCGCGTACGAGTAGCCGCTTCTGCTCTGAGCACGTCCAGCGCGCGGTAGCGGGGGCGGCCACGTCGTGCGACCGGGGTGAGCTTCCCCCGGGCTTTCCACTGGTAGATCACGTCACGGCTTACTCCTGCGGCTTCCGCGGCTTCAGCGGTGGTCCACAAGGCATGTTCGAGGTCATCGGGAAGGAACACGCGCACCTCCCCCGGACAAAACAAAAGGCCCCGCCATAAGCGGGACCTTCCAGGAAACATAGCTATCCGTGCACAAATCTGACACGGGTGATCGGCCGCGTCAAGCAGCGGCCTCCCGCCCGAGCTCCTCCGCCAGGCGGCTTACGTGCGTCTGGAACTCTGTTGGGGTCAACAGCAGGCCGCACTCCGGGTTCCGGCAGGCGATGTAGTCGTCCCCGTCCTCCCGGCACAGCGACAGCAGTTCACAGCGCGGGCACGGTACCCGGTGGTGCTCCAGTCGCGCGCCGCGGCTGGTGAACCGTGTCGCGGCGCTGTGCCACGCGTGGATCTGCGCCGCCGGGTTGCCCGAGAGGCGGTCATGCGGCTCACCGGCCAGGGGGTGGTGCTCCAGTGCCCACTCCAGGTGCGCGTCGAGGAACCGTACGGAGGCGGTGACGCTCACGCCTTCACGCCGCTGCTCAGTGCGGGAGTTGAGGCGCCGCAGGTCGCGGATGTCGTCCTCCAGGGCGAGGAGGCCGCCGACGATGTGATCGGTGAGGAGCCGGGACGCCTGTCCCGGCCACGGAGGTTCGCTGGAGCTGCGGCCGATGGTGCCGGTCTTCGGCCTGCCGCCCCCGTGGAGTGCCTCCAGCCAAACGGCTGCCAGGAGTTCGGGGAGGGCGAGCAGCTCGGCGCAGGCGCGTTCGGCACACCGTGCGCAGTGCACGGGCCTGCCGTACACGGGGGTGAGCTCGTGCGGTGTGCCGTGTTCAACGCGCGCTTCTTCAGCGCGGCGCCAGGCGTTGTTGTGAGATCCGGGGCAGGGGGTGAGCACGGTGGCCTCCCGGCATCGGTGCGGGGCGTGTGAACAATTGTGCCTGCCGCAGGTACTCGGCCGCGCCGATCCACATGGGTGCCGGGCGAACCCCTCGTCGACGGCTACACTCCGGGGCCATGCCAGATGCCCGTAAGCCCTTCGCTGACCGACGGTTCCACTTCATCGGGATCGGGGGCTGCGGCATGTCCGGACTGGCCCTCGTCGCCCGGGAGATGGGCGCCGGCGTCACCGGGAGCGACGCCAAGAAGACGATCTATACGCAGTCCCTAGAGCGCAACGGCGTGACAGGGATGGCCGTTGGTCATGACACGAGCAATGTCCCGGACGCCCCGGCGGAGGTGGTGTTCTCCAGCGCGATCAAGCCGGAGAACATCGAGCGCGCCGAGGCCCGTCGCAAGGGGCTGGGTGAGCTGCATCGCTCCGAGCTGCTGACGCAGATCACAGCGCTGCACGAGACGGTCGCGGTCGGCGGCGCGCACGGTAAGTCGAGCACGGCGGCGCTGCTGGCGCACGTACTGGCCTTCTGCTGCAAGGACCCGAGCTACGTCGTCGGCGCGCTGCTGCGGCCACCGGGGGTTCACGCGGCGGCCGGCTCCGGCGGTTCTCTGGTGATCGAGGCGGACGAGTCCGACAAGAGCCTGCTGACCTACCAGGTGCACACCGCGGTGGTCACGAACGTCGACCTCGACCACGTCGGGGACGGCGGCGCCTACCAGGACATCACCGACGTGGCGAAGGTGCTGGGCGAGTTCGCCGCGAAGGCCGAGTCGGCGGTGGTCTCCACCCAGGCCGCAGGGCATCTGCGGCCCTTCGTACCGGACATGACGGTGGTGGAGCCGGAGCTCATCGACGGCGAGCCGATGCGATTTCTCTTGCACGGCGAGGTGTACGAAGTCAACCAGCCCGGAGTGCATCAGCTGCACAACGCCGCCCTGGTCGTCGAGGTCGCGCTGCGTCACGAGTGCACGGCCGAGAACATCCGCAGTGCGCTGCTAGCGTTTCCCGGACTTGCGCGCCGGTTCGAGCTGCGAGGCAGGGCCGCGTCGGGGGCGCGGGTGTACGACGACTACGCCCACCACCCGGTGGAAGTCGCGGCCGCCTTGGCCGCCGCCCGCCAGGTCGCGGGCCACGGGCGGGTGCTCGCGGTCTTCCAGCCGCACTTGTTCAGCCGTACCCAGCAGTTCCGGACCGAGTTCCTGGACGCGCTGGCCGCCGCCGATCTCGCCTGGGTCGAGCCGGTGTATCCGGCGCGGGAGGATCCGCAGGAGTGGACGCACGTGGCCGAGCAACTTGCTGCCGACACCACCAGCCGGGCGCCCAGGATGCGGATGTCGCCCGGCCGGGCGGAACTTCTGGGGCACTTGCGGCAGGAGGCCGCCGACGGTGACGTGGTGATGCTGATCGGCGCCGGTGACGTCAATGCCCTGGCCGAGGGCCTGGTGCCCTGACCCCATTTCTCTCCGTGCCCGTTGACGCAGACCCTTGCTCGGGGACGTGTTCGAGCACGGCGGACACGGAGGCGGGACAGGAAGCCGCGACGGCTGCTACCTGGGCGTCGCCCTCCGGCCCCCAGCCGAGCAACAGGTTGGCCTGCCGCACGGGGACGAGGACGCGTCGGTACGTTTCGCCGCTATCCGGGTCAGGCCGCGCCGGTCCGAGCCTCAGCAACGGCGCCGCCATCCGCAGCTGCGCGTAGGGGGCTTGCCCGTGCTCGGTGACCTGCTGGAAGCCGACGACGACCGGCGTGCCGAGGCAAGCGGAAGCTTCCTCAGCAGCCTCACGGGCCAACGTCTGAACCGGGCTTTCGCCGGCCTCGGGTCGGCCGCCTGGCAGGCTCGGCGCCCCGGAGTGGTCCAGGAGCACCAGGACGCGGCCTTGCTGGTCGGTAAGCCACCCCCATACCTGGCGAACCTCCAGCCCCTTGGGCACGTGGGTGCCGGAGCGCCAGGTGAAAGTGGCCCGTGTGCGTTCGGCCTTGCTGGGACGGGCCCCAGGACGACGGCCCCGTCGGAAACGGACGGTATTGCCGAAGAGCCCGGCACGGCAGGCCGCCCGAAGCCGCGCTGCTGCCTCCCCCTCCGACAGCGCGGCCAGGACTTCACCGACTGGCGCCGCGCGGTACGGCGTCGGCACTGCCCAGGAACCGGGAAGTAGCCCTCGCCACACAACCGTATGGTCGACGACGGTGCCGTCTTCGGCCTCGGTGTCATCGGTTACGGCCAGGTGCGCGACGCCATAGGCCAAGCTGACGCAGTCTTCGAGGTGCCGCACCGCGCCTGACAGGTGCTCTCCGGGCGGAAGACCGATGGCCGGGAGTTGGCCGCGGGCATCGACGACGACGCGGCCGTCGTCCAGGGCGATCAGCAGGGAGACGACGCCCCGCGCACGGCGATGGGCGTTCATACGGCCGCGCAGGGCTCGGCGCCGAAAACGGCGATGGCCTGGTCGTGCAGGGCGGAGAACGTCTTCAGACTGGCGTCGTAACCGGCGGTTGCGATCACGACGGGCCCGGCGACCCGGCTCTCTGGCAGCGGCAGCGCGCCGCCAGGGCTGATGGCGTAGGCAGGAGTCCCTTGCAGACGGATGAGCTCGGCGAGCCGGACGTCGGCATCGGGTGCCTCACCGCCGGGGACGGCGGCGTCGCCGACGGGCAGTACCCATACGGTGTCGGCCTCGGACAGGCCCAGCGCCCAGGTGGCGAGGTCGCGCTGGTTCTTGCGGCCCCAGGGAGCGACGGCGATGACCAGGTGCCGCTCGGGGTGGGCTTGGCGCAGGGCCTGGAGAAGAGCGGCTGCCTGACCGGGCTGGCGGGCGTTGTCATCGACGAGGACGAGCCGCTCGTCGTGGTGCATGGTGCTCATCCGGCGGCGCGGCAGCCGGAAGCCGGCCAGTGCTTCCGCGCTGTCGGCAGGGCTGACTCCGAGATGCAAGGCAGTAACCAGGCCGCAGGCGGCCGCGGTGGCCAGGTGTCGGCCCGGGGCGGGAACCGTCCACGTTCCGGCGTCGGTGCCGTGCTGCGCGAGGCGGAAGCTGGTGCCTTGGGGGTCGGCGCTGGTGATGTCGACGCTCCAGTCGGCGTCCTCGCCGACGGTTTCCACCTTCAGCCTGTTCCCGGCGGCCGCGAGGCGGGGGGCGAGGAGGGCGGCGACCCCTTCGGTGAGGACGGCGAATCGGGGAGGGGCAGGCGAGTCTGTGAGGAACCCGGTCAGACTACGCTCGAACCCGGTGGTGCCTGGGCCGAAATGGTCCTCGTGGTTTTGTACCAGGTTGAGGGCGATGACGATTTCCGGGCTGAGGGCCCGATAGGCGGCCTGGTACTCGCACGCTTCGACGACGGCCCACTCACCCGCGGCGAGCTGCCCGCCGCACAACAGTCCGGGAACGTCGGCACCGATGTACGCGGAGGGGGCGAGCGGAGCGAGGACGCGGTGGAGCAGGGTGGCGGCGGTGGACTTGCCCAGCGAGCCGGCCACGGCGATCAACCGCTTGCGGTGCGCGGTGAACAGGTGCTGGACGAACTCCAGCCGGGCCATCCTGCGCGGTCCATCACCTTGGCCGGGTGGCAGGGCAGCGCTGGCGACGTGGAGGGCCGCACCGTCCGGGAGGACGTTGGCGCCGAGGGTGACCGCGATGCCTTCGGCGGCCAGAGCGCTGGTGCGGTGGTTGGGGACGAGGTCGTCGCCGGTGACGCGCATGCCCGCTTGATGGGCGAGGGAGGCGGCGGGGGCGATGCCCTTGCCACCCAGACCACTGAAGTGCACATGCTGACCAGCGAGCGGCATCAGGGTGTCGGGCATCGTGAACTACTCCTTCTCCGAGGCGGTGGTCAGGTCGCACAGGTCTTTCAGGGCGCCCTGGGCGTGCAGATTTTCGTAGACGGCGAGGTCGTCGGGGGTGTCGATCTCCAGCCAGCCACCGGGGACCGACACGGTGGTGGCCTGGCCACCTGCCCTCAACCAGGCGGCGAGCAGGGCGGTGATGTCCCAGCGGGCTGCCATCGGGTCCCGGCGCAGAGCATGCTGGTAGAAGCCGGTCAAGTCGGCGGCCCCGGCCGCGGTGAGGCGCATGATGCCCATGAACTGGGCGTGCACCTCGTCCAGGCCGTCGGGGGTACCGCCGATGCCGAGCAGCCGACCGTCGGGGCCGAGAAGGAGGCGCTCGGCGTCGTCGAGCGGATTGTCCATGCGGGCCTGCCACAGGCGCAGCCAGGCGGTGTTGACCGGCAGGCACACCTCGGCCGACGGCGCGGCGAGCAGGGCGGTGAACACGATCGGCTCGACGACGATGTCCCCGTACGTGATGACCGCGCCGTCGTCGAGAGCCCCCGCATCGGCGGCGGCCAGGAGACTCGCGGCGATGCTGGTCTGCTCCCAGCGCGGGTTGTGCACGGTGCGGCACGCGGGGGCGTGGGCGGCGAGCGCGTCGGCGCGGTAGCCCGTGACGATCGTGACCGGTGTGCATCCGGCGGTGTTCAAGCTGGCCAGCAGGCGGGTGAGCAGCGGGATACCGACCAGCGGCAGCAGAGATTTGGGGCGCTGGTCACTCAGGAGGCCGAGGCGCGAGCCCCGGCCGGCGGCAAGGACGACGGCGTGCATGTGAAGCCCCCTGTCAGGTGGATCGAGCGGTGCGGAGCAGGTGGTGGAGGGCTCGTGTGGCGGGGCCGGGGTGCTGTTCGCGCTCGGGATGCCACATCAGACCCCACCAGGGCAGGCGCCGGTGCGCGAAGGCTTCGACCGTGTCGTCGCCGTCGGCCAGGGCGAGCACCCGCAGATCCGCGGGGAATCGGTCGGCTGGCAGCACATACCGATGGTGGGAGGCGACCGTGAACTCCTTCGGCCACCCCCACGGTGTCGCGGTGACGGCGCGGACCGCATGACGGGTTCCGGCGTGCTCGTCGGCGCCGTCGGCGAGGCGGGCTCCCGCGCGGACGGCGAGAGCCTGGGCGCCACGGCAGATCCCGACCACGGGCACCACGCATCGTTCGGCGTGCTGGAGGAGCCAGTCCTCGACCGCGTCCCGCTCGGGAGCGCGATCGGTGCAACTGGGCGCGGCGAGCAGGTCGTTGCCGCCACTGAGGACGATCGCGGCGAGCGACAGCCCGACGAGCGTGCGGCGAGCCACAGCAAGGTGGTTGGGAACGAGCATCAGCCGGTGGTCGGACAGCAGCGACATCCACCGGCCGTCGAGGTAGTCGCCTTCTTCTCCACGGTGGTCGAAGCGCACACGGCGCTGGGTGACGGCCACCCAGCCGACACCGGAGTGAGCGGTCACGGCAGCACGTCCACGCGTCCTGCGGCCGCGTCCACGGCCAGGTGCCGCGCGGCCGCGCATACGGCGTGAGCGGCGGAGCCGATGCCGATGGCGGCAGGGATACCGAGCTCGGCGCAGCGGATCGCCATGTGGCTGTTCGCGCCACCGTAGGCGGTGACCAGTGCGACGGGCTGGTAGGCGAAGACCCAGTCGTAGCCCGGGTCGGCGGCTTCCAGCACGATCACCGCGCCCGGCGGGGGCGCGTACGCCGGGGCCGGGTCGGCGGCCACCGGCCCGGACGCCCGGCCGGTGGTGACGAAGTTGGCCCGATTCCGGCCACGGGCGAAGGAGTCCAAGTCGTCCGCGCGGGTGATCACATCAGGCAGTTCGATGAGCGCGCACACATCGGCCCGGGCCCGGCGACGGGCGATCAGATGAGGCCACCGTCCTGGCTGGACGGCGAGGACCTCACCGATGCGCAGGTGCTGTGCGTCGCCTCGGCCGACCCCGCAGGCAGCGGCGCGGGCGGCGACCGCCTCCAGTACCCCGCTGACCCACGCCGCGTACAAGGCCTTTCCGCGTTCCCGACCGGTGACCGCGGCGCGGCAGAACGCCTCCAGCTCCTGCACGTCCAGGCCCAGCGGGGCCACTGCCCGGTCCACGGCGGCAGCATGGCGCTCGCTCCACGGTGCCGCGACCGCTTCGCCCGGTGCCGTGGAGGCGCGGGTGAGCAGGGGACGCAGGTAACCATCCGGGTCGTCACCGTACGTCGGTACGGTCAGGTCGTAGGTGCCGGGGCGGAGCCACCGGTAGCGGGTCACGAACTCGGCCCAGCTCAGCCGCCCGGCCGCCGTGGCGGCCGCATCCCGCCGCAGCACCGTGGTGACCGTGCCCAGGCCGCGCATCCACGCCTCCCGCCGGTCGGCCAGGCCGTCCGCCTCCAGCGCTCGGAGCAGATCGGTGGCCACGAACGCCGCTCGGGCGAGGTGGGCGAACCGCACCGCTGCCGTCCGCGCAGTCGCGATGGTGGTCGCCAGCCTCTGCGGTTGTGTGTCCGCCGGTGTCGGTGCGCCGGTGCCGTCCAACGTTGCGAGATCGGCCGGGAGGCGCTGAACTCCGTGACGGGTCAGGGCGAGCAACTGGTCGTGCAGCCGCGCTCGTGCAGCGGTACCGATGCCAGCTTCCGCCAGGTATGCGGTGCGCATGGTGACGGACGGCGTCCAGCAGGTTGCCGCGATCTCGAATTCGATCTTGTCGTGTGCGGACGGGTCCGCCACCAGCCGCTCGACCATCGCCCGCAGCACGGCGACGGCGAGCGCCTCGTCCAGACCAGCGGGCAGGAACGAGGCCAGACTCGCAGTCGCATCGACGTACGGGGCCCCGGCGACGACGTGCATCAGGGGCGTACCGCGCAGATCTCGGCAACCGTAGGCGGCCCGCTGCACCGCCCATGTCCGGTCCGTGAGAAGTTCCCGGTAAAGGGAAGCAGCCAGCGCCGAAGGGCGCCGTCCGAGCATCTCGGCCGGATTCCAGTCAGCCATGTTCGACAGCACCACCTCCGCCCCGCCACGCGGAAGGACGCTGGGGCGCCGGCCGATCCGGACGACCTGCCGTCGCGCGTTGTCGACCACCGCGTGGACGGCCATGTCGTCGACCACGCGCGCGGCAGCCAGGGGACGGGCCTGAAGCAGGTGAGCCGTGCCATCGACGAGCGCGACCTCCACGTCCAGGCGACTGGTGCCCGCGCAACGCTCGGTCTCAACCGCGGCGCCCAGCAGATGCGCGACCACCGACGGCAGCCTGGCCGCACCATGACCTGGCCCGGCCAGGCGGCGGCGCACGTACCAGGTCTGAAGGCCCTGCCCTGTCCCAGCGGTCACCGCGTCCGTACGGCCTGAGTCCGTATCGACGGTTGCGGTGTAGTACGGGGCTCCCAACAGGGTTCGGGTGGTGACCACGCTGGCCGCCTGCACCGGGTGCAGCCACTGCTGGACGAGTACGCGCGCGTCGGGCCCGTGCTGCTCGCCGTACGAGGCGAATACCTCCTGCGCGGCCTGGGCGATCGCTTCCGGTGGTGTCGGCGGTGGTACGGGCACGCTGGCGAATGCCCCGGCCCGGGATTGGTCCCACCCGTCCTCGCTGCTGGAACAGGAGCGGACGATCACCGGCTGCTCCGGGTACCTGGCAGCGATCGCCGCGAGCGCCCGCCGGGGGCTGCTCTCCCAGGCCTGCCAGGTCACCGACAGCCCGGGGTCCACGCGGACGCTCGGCAGAAGTACCGCCAGCCTCCGCAAGGAGACGTCTTTACCGCGCAAGAGCAGCCTTGCCCGCTGCTCTCCGTCAGACCACGGGGCGAGCCCCTTCCGTGGGCCGGTCAGCGGCACGCGGTGATACTGGATCAGGTGCCGTGCTGCCTCAGCGACACTGAGTGCGCCCCGACGGCAGCCGCTCGCTGTGCAGCGCGTGTACGCCTCAAGTGCCTGTCGGCCGAAGCTGTAGCCAGGCAGGAGCGGCCCTTCTCCGGTCCAGACGCCGACGCCGTGGTCCCGCCACACCACGCACCGGCATGCCTCGGTCGGTACGGCCGCATGGGGCAGCCACAGCGCGGCGGAGAGGTTCTCCCGCGTGAGCACGTCCTGGACCGGCGGCGGGGTCGTGGTGAGGTCGAGGGACAAGGGCGGCTGATCCAACACCTGTGCGACCACACCGCTCAGCCGGGCAGGGTTCGTCCATGCCTCCCGGCCGCGAAGCGGGCGGGGCAGGACGACCGAGACGTGGGCAGTCATCCGATGCCTCCTTCCAGTCCCGGCCACGATGAACGCTCGCCCACCGGCGGGCCAAGACAGCGGGCACTGAGCGAACAACCCGGCGGACACAGCGCCTTCAAACGCCGAGCCACGCGCCCTCGACCGCCGCAGGTACCGCTTCGCATAATGTGCGCTACCGTCAGCAGCAAGGCCCTCCAGCCGTTTTGTGCACCGCGGCTCACGAGAACCGGGACGCTCGCCATGCCCCAGGACCAAGCGCCGACCCCGCTGCCGGAAGGCGACCCCGACGCGCACCTCGCCGGTGAGACAGCGCTGCGCTACTGGTTCCGCCTGTCGGGAATATCGAAGAACGCCCTCGCCCGTGCCGTCTCCGAGCGGGCTGCCGAGCGCGGCCACCACCAAGTACGGCCCGACGGCTCACGAGTTCGCCGCTGGATCGAGAACGGGGAGCGCCCGCGCGATCCGGTCCCCGGCCTGCTTGCCGAAGTCCTCTCCGAACGCACCGGCTACCGGCTGTCCGCCGCCGATCTCGGCCTCGGCCCAAGCCCGGCCGACGAAAATTCACGCTACCGCGGTCCCACGGAAACCCTCCGCGACATCCGGCGAACCGCAAGCACCACTCTCGCCCAGGGCCCGCACACCAAGCGCGACGACGCCGCCCCACCGGAAGAGCCGCGAGAACTGCTCAGCGCGCTCGAATCCTGGTCCTGGAAGAGCCCCCGGCCACTGCCGTCCGTCACCTCGCACGGCCGTCTCGACACCGCCGACATCGAACGCATCGCCGCTCACACCGCAGCCCTGAGGCAGATGGACAACCGGCACGGTGGCGCGAGCATGCTCTACATGGCCGCCGCCCACCTGGCCACCACCAACAGCCTCATCAAAGAGGGCACGTACACAGAGACGACCGGCCGTCTTCTCTTCCGAGAGCTCGGCGACCTCTGCGGAGTCGTGGGCTGGGCCGCACACGACTCCGCCGACTACCCGACGGCCGTCCGCTACCTGACCATGGCCGTCCAGGCCGCCCGCGAGAGCGGCGACCGCAACCTGACCGCCCACCTCCTCCAGTGCCTGGCCCGCGTGTGGGGATACGTCGGACACCCGCAGCTGGCCCGCGACTGCATCGCCCTGTCCCTGTACGGAGCACGCAACACGGCCAGCCCCGTCCTGCGTGCCGGCCTCCACGCCCTCGACGCGCGCTTCGCGGCCCTCCTCGGCATCCCCCGCGATGCCCTGCGCTCCATCGGCCTTGCCCAGGAGATCTTCACCGAGGACGAAACCGACGAGACACCCGCCTACGTCGCCTACCTCAACCACGCGGAACTCTGCTCCACCCTCGGCGAAGTCCTGCTCTTCCTCGCCCGGACCAGCGGCGAATCCGCCCACGCCGCCCAAGCCGTCGACCTCCTCAACACGGCAGTCGCCCAACGCGACGCCAAGCGCGCCCGGTCGTCGGCATTCGACGCCATCGCCGCAGCACGAGCACTCCTCGTCACCGGCGGCGTGGACGCCGCGTGCGAGGCCGGACGCCGGGCCCTGGCCATCGGTACGCGCGTCGACTCGGCCCGGGTCCGACGGAGGTTCCTGGACCTCGCGCGAGAAGCCGCAGCGTATCGGGACGTGCCAGGTGTAGACGATCTACGCGAACGCCTCGTCGATGCCGGGGACGCTGCAGCCGGGGTGCCCGGCGTGTGGGATCAGGGCAGGAAGTAACGCCACGGGAGCGTCAGGATTCTTTCTTACGGTAGCCACGACGTTTCGCCAGAGCAGACATAACGGTGGAGCCCAGCCAGCGGTTGACGCCGTCGTCGGTCGAGTCGGGCCTGGGCCAGCGGTCACGAGAGAGGTCTGCGCGAATAGTTTCGGCGGTGATACCGGCGCCGACGGCTTCGAGCTGCTGCGCGGTGTAGAGACGCCCGGGTTCCAGCTCGACCGTGGGGCGCGCGATGTTCTTGCGGACCCACTCGTCGACGGCAACCGGGTCGTACTCCAGCCAGCGCCCCCGTTTACCCGTGGGGTCCGGCCATCCGGACTCGGTGCTCCACCGTTTCACGGTGGGCAGGGACCGGTCGTATCGGCTGGCGATCTCGGCGAGGATCATTCCTCGGGGAAGTACCATAAGGGCTCCGCCTCCTTCGAGGGGTGGGTGGTGACCGGCGGGGTTTCGCGACAGCCCCCGGGCTGAGAGCTTCGGCTCGGCCCCGCCGGTCCTTCTTCTCTTCCTGATCTTGCAGGAGCCGCCCCCGACTGGATGCCGGGGGCGGCTGGTCGGGCTACTCCTGGTTGTCGGCGAGCCAGTCGACGGCTTCAGCCAGGCTGTCCCGTGAGCCCAGGAGGCACATCGCGAAACCGTCGAACTTGTACTCCTTCGGCTCCGCCATGAGCGTCATGAACATGTGAGCCCCCGTGAGCCAGTAAGTGCAGCTGGTGAACAGGGACGCGATCACCGTCTCGGGAACGATCGGGAGCTCGTCGCTGATCTGCGAGACGCGGGCGACGCCGTCGATCAGGTCGCCGAGGTCGGCACCGTTCTTGACCGGGGGGAGGGCGATGGGGAGGGGGAGCAGCGAGCAGACCAGTGCGATGCAGTCGTAACCGGTCACCAGCTTGGTGAGCATCTGCTCTTCGCTGACGTCCTTCCAGTCGGCCATGTCGGCCCCTTTCTTGGGTGTGGATGGCGGGTCGGGGTTCGCGGCCCCTCCCCTTCGAGTCTTACTTTACAGCGCTTGGGTGTCATTTCACAACGCCTTCTATTGGGTGGCGTCGCCGGAAATGGGGCCACCCGCCCCCCGCTGGCGGCCGGGGGCGGGTGGGGCTGGTGCGGCTAACTTCCGTCCTTGGCCAGCCAGTCGATTGCCGCGTACAGGCTGGCCTCGCTGTCCAGGATGAGCATTGCGAACGCGTTGGCGCGATACTCCTTCGGCTCCACCCGGAATGCGGCGAAGAGTTCCATGGCCGCGAGCCAGTAGGTGCAGCTCGCGAAGATCGCCGCCTCCACCTCGGTGGGGATCGGATTCTCGTTGATGATCTTGGCAACCCGGGCGACGGCTTCGATGATGCCCCCGAACCGGGCATTCTCGGCGGGCGCGAGGGTGATCGGGAGGGGGAGCATGGAGCAGGTTCCGGCGATCAGCTTGTACATGCGAGCCAGTTGACGGAAACCGTTCTCTTCGCTGAGGTCTCGCCAGTCGGCCATGGGTAGCCCCTTTCGGTTATGGGTGGTCGGTCGGGGTTCGCGGCCCCTCCCTTTCGAGTATCAACTTACAGCAGTCGAGTATCGCGATGCAACACCCCTGGGGGTGTTGCATCGGCGAAAACGGCACCGCCCTCGGCTGGACGCCGGGAGCGGTGAGAGGTGAGGCTTGTCAGCCTTCCATTTCCAGGTAGCGGCGGGTCTGTGCGACGTAGTCCTCGGCCTGGATGAGCAGCATCCGGGTCGCCTCGTTGCGGACATGCTTGGGTCGGTCGAGCTGGGCCACCTGGAGATCCGAGGCGGCGTACCAGCAGAGGCAGGCCGCCTTGAAGGCCTCCCTCACCGCCATTGACGTGCCGGGCATCTGGTAGCAGATGGCCGATGCGCGCTCGACGGCGTCCCGGCGGTCGGACCATCGCTCATCCTGGAGCGTGGCGGGGAGGATGATCGGCATCGGGAGCTTCTCCGCGACGTCGGCGAGGAGGTCGTAGGAGTCCATCAGGAGGTAGCGAATTCGCCGGGTGTTGCTTTCGAGCTCGTCGGACATCCGTCCGCCTTTCGGTTGCGGGTGGTCGGTCGGGGTTCGCGGCCCCTCCCTTTCGAGTATCAATTTACAGCCATCGAGTATCGACATGCAACACCCCTGGGGGTGAAGAACCCCCGTCCCCAGGAACAGGGGAACGGGGGGACCCGTCACGCGACGCGGAACTCCGACAGTCGACCGTCATCGCCCGCCACCGCCGTGAGGCGCATGCCGGGAAGCTTCTTCACCTCCACCCCCGCTTCCGACGCGACCCGCTCGGCCGGGTACCGCACCGGGTCAAGCCTGTCCGGTGCGTCAGCCACGATCTCGGCCTGGTCCCCGAACAGCAGGAGCACCTTCACCCGCACACGCTCGCTCATCTCTTCTCCCGTCATCTGGCACCGTCACCGACTACTGCCCTGCCATGATGACCGTCCCCGCCGCTTACCGGACGCGGCAACCAGCCGGATGCGGTCTTACGGTAGGCACCGTCGCGGGCGGCAAGGGTCACCCCCCAGTCGTGCCGGTCGACGGAGGGCGTAGCTGTAGTTGTAGTCGTGCCCGTAGCTGCGGGCTGACCTGCGACGACTACAGCTACGGAAGCGCCCGGGAGGGGAGCCGGAGGAGGGGGAGGGAGGTCCGTGACCTTGACCCCCGTGGACACCCCGCGCCCTCGCTGTCGTACGGACCCCGACACGGGCACCCCCAGGTCCCGGCACAGAGCTCTCACGGCGGGGGTGTTCTCCGGGCTGCCGGTGAGGTGCTCCGCGAGGGCCGAGAGGTGGGCGCCGGCTCCTCCGTCCGCGACGGTCCGGACGAGCGCGGAGAAGGCGTCCATGGACAGCGCCGGACCAGCATCGGCCGGAGGCGTCACGGAAGCCTCGGCGGAGGCCGTCTCCTCGTCCCCGGCTGAGGGGCGCGGGGCCGTGCGCCAGGCTGTGATCGCCCAGGCCGGAACGGCCGCCCACAGAAGGGCCGGTACGGCCCGCACGGTGTGCCATCCGGTCCAGCCGGCCAGGATGAGGGTTCCGGCGCGGATGGCGGGGCCGAGCGCGGCGCGCCAGCCTGTGAGGTCGTGGCGGTAGCCGCGACGGCACCATCCGCATGCCCTGTCGGTGAGACGGCGGGCGAGCGCGGCGGACCCTTCGGTCAGGTGCTGGGCGGCATCGCGGGGGTTCACAGGATGCCCCCGCCTTCCAGGGCGGTGCGCAGGGACAGGCCAGCCGCGTTGACCACGCCGGGGAGCCATGCGAGCGCGCCGGCGACCCCTGCGGTGAGTGTCAGGGACGAGCCGCAGACCGCGCCGCTGGCCATCCTGCGCTTGTCGAGCTTGCCCGCGGCCTTCCAGGCCGCGCCCGCCGCGACCGTGGCGAGGAAGACCACTACCGCGCCGTTCTGGTCCAGGGCGCCGAGGGAGCCGTGGGCCAACGCTCCGGGGCTGGAGCCCGTGGCACTGGATACCGCTTTCTCCCCTGCCTTGTTGAGGCCGGTCGCGGAGCATCCGGAGAGCCAGCCGAGGATGCCACCGGCGCACATCGTCGAGACCGAGCCGAGGAGGAACATCCCGGCGAACGGGAGGAGTTGCTTGGGGTCGCGGCCGCTCTTCCACCAGGGGCGCAGGTTGAGGTAGCCGATGGCGAGGCTGATGGCGGCCCCGGTGTACGTAAGAGGGGTACTGGTCATCGGTGGTGGACTCCGGTGAGGACCGTGACGGGGTCGTAGAGATCGAGGGCGCCCATGACGCCGATGAAGGTGATGACCACGGCGGTCCGGGCGGCCAGTTCGCGGAGAACTCCGTTCTCCCGCGCGCGCCGCTCGGCACTGACGGCGACGGCGAGGGCGCCGAGGCCAAGGCCGTAAGCAATGGGGATTGCGAAGCCCCGGGATTCATGGACGGTGTACGCCCATGTGGTGGCCACGCTGTAGCCGGTCCAGGGGATCGGCGCGAGCGCGAGGGCGGCGCCGAGGAAGGTCTGCACAGGGCGGATGTGCGGCCACAGCCAGCCCCACCAGAACCGGGAACGCTGCTCCGGCTCGGGTTCGGGGGCGACGAGGTCGACGGTCACTCGGACTTCGACCGGGCCCGGGGGCGGCGCGGACGGCCACGGCATCGGCCGCGGTGGGGGTGGCGGGTCGGGCGGCGCGGCGGTTCGCCACGGCGGGAGGTCGGTTGCACCGGGCGGCGCTGGGGGCATGGGCCGCGCGGTCGGGAGCGGCTGGTCCGGGGGAATGATCCGGGTCGGGGTGATCGGCTCGGACATCGCTCACCACCGGTCCCAGGCGAGGAGGGCCAGGAGCAGGGAGCCGACGACGGTGAACACGGCGATGCGCTGGGCCCGGGGGTTGCGGCGGGCGAACGCGTGGACGAGGAAGGGATAGAGCAGGCCGGTGGCGATCAGGAGGCCGAGCACGAGGTTCCTCACATGACGGTGATGGCATTGGTCTGGGCGGCAGGCACCGAGGGGCGTGCCGGAGCAGGCGGGACGGTCACGCATAGCCGCCCCCGCCCTTGCCGACGCCGTCCTCGACGGCTGGCTGCTCCCCGGGCCCGGTCGTGGGGGGCTTCGCCTTCTCGTGCTTGTCGATCTCGCGGTCGAAGGCGCGGCGGACGCTGTCGGCCTGGCGCGCGAGGTCGAGTCCGAGGGCGTCGATGATGAGGGGCACTGCTTCGGACTTGTCGGTGATGCCGTGCCGGATGAGTCGCCGGGCGGCGTCGGCGATGCTGTCCGGACGTCCGGACAGGATGTCCGCGCTGGACAGCGGCCTCCTCGGCGCCTGCGGGGGCAGAGGGTCCGGGCGGGTCCGGGCGGTGTCCGGGCGGTCGATCCGGGTGGTGGGCGGCCGCTGGCTCAGGGCCAGGGCGACCTGGACGGCATCGACGATCACCCCGTACCGGATGAGGAGCGCCGCCAGTTCACCAGGCGTCAGGCTGGGCTGGGCATCGTGCGCGATCTGGATCGCCTCGGCCGGGTCCATCTCCGCGAAGCGCTGCCGGAGCTTCTCGGTAGCGGTGTGCCGGGACGGCCCGGCGGCGGGCGGCACGGGCTTCGAGCTGCTGTCGATGTGCAGGAGCGCCTGCTGCCGAACCGACCTCCCGGCGCGGACGGGTGCCATGACCCACGACCATCCGCCGAGTGACGCGGGACGGAACGGGCTTTCCCCCCTCTGCGCGCGCTTCGCCGCGCGGGGGCCCGCCCAGGACAGTTCGGAGACGGCGAGCAGGCCAACTCCGGGGCTGGAAAAGGCCAGTGAGGCAACGATGCCCCCATGAATGAGGCCGGAGTGTTCGCTGTTCAGGGCTACGGAGATAGCCGCCATGGCCACGGCCGTGAGCCGGGCACCGACGGCGGAGCGGCCTTCGGAGGAGGCCTCCGACGCGAGGCGAAGCGCGGCGTAGGCGAGACCATCGAAAGCGGCCACCGCAGCAACCGCGACAGGTGAGGGCGTGCCGTAGTACCGGGTGACGACGTAAAGCGACCATCCCGTGGTCGCAATCGCCGCGCAAGAGGCCACCGCCATTGCAGTGCGCCAGGCATTGCGGTTCACGTGCTACTCCTGGACGGAGGAGGAAGAGCCGGGCCCGCGCAGGGAGTAGTGGCGGGCCCGGCCGGTTCGGCGGGTCAGCGACCGCGGTTGGAATATCCGGTCTCGCCCGCGCACTGGCGGCAGTCGGTGCGCGGCTCCTGGTGGCGCTCGCAGAGCCCGTCGACGAAGGCGCCCCTAATGTGGGCGTAGCGGGTCTGGAGGGCTCGCTGGGCGAGCCAGAGGGAACCGTGGGGGTGCTCGCCGTCACTGAACTGCTTGATGACGGTGCGGTTGGGGTCGAAGACGGCGTGGATCACCGGCGACCCCCGTTCCACTCGTCGTGGGCGGCGGCGCGGGCAGCCGCTCCGTTCTCGTAGTCCGCTTGGCAGTGCTCGACATCGGCGGGCTCGGAGAACAAGGGGTTCTCGTGGGGGGTGCGGTCGGGTTCGAGCTCGTTATGGGTACGCTCCATGGCGGACCTGCCTCTTCGTGAAGGTTGCGGGTAGGTCTGGCCCCGGCTCATATGGCGTGTGCAGCGCCGGGCCGGGGCCGTTCTGTTGGTGCGTTTCGAGCGTAGCGACTTCCTTGTTTTAAAACAAGGAAGTCTGAGAGGGTGGAGGCATGCCCAGCTCCCCACAAGGAGAGGAAGCGCACGCGAGAGGAGGGCCGGACATGGTCACGTTCCCGGAGATGCCCGATCGCCTGGAGCAAGCCAAGTTGACGCGGCTTACCGTTCAGCGCATCCGGCAGCTCGCCGAGACGGACCCCGACTGGCCCCTCCCCCTGGACCAGGCCCCAAAGGTCGGCCGCATGCGACTCTTCGACTGGCGCGTTCTGGAGCCGTACTTCCGTGACCGGAAGACGCGGCAAGGGCACCGGACGGACAAGCACGGACCGCCGATGAAGGACAGCAGCGCGGATGATGCCCATGTCACGGGGCAAGCGGGCTGAGACAGCAGAGAGAGCCCAGGGGGCTGCGGTCTATCGCCTGTTCGCCGAATCTGCGTGGCCCGGCGCGCTGTCGTCGGCCGGGCCACTGAGGCATCTGACGTCAGCCCGGGTACGGCCCGCAGTAGGTGGCGGGGATCGGGGACATGTCGGGGGCGAGGCCGTCGGGGCCGTTCTCGTTGCTGATCCACCAGTGCACCGCGACTTCGTTGGTCGCCGCGTCGCGCTCCTCGCGGCTGGCGAAGGCCTGTACGTCCACGTCGTCTTCGACGTAGGTGGCGAGCCCGAAGAGGGAGAGAGGCTCCATGTCGAAGTGGGCGACGATCTGGTACGGCCATGATCCGAGCGGCCAACCGTCCTTCCCCCAGACGCCGACGGCGTACCAGCCGGTGGCAGGCAGGCGGCCGATCCAGTCATAGCCGTCGATTGAGCCCCACTCGTCCTCGGGCAGGCTCGGCAGCAACTCGGCCATCGGAGCTGCGGGCGTGGCGTCGCACGGTTCGGTGATCTCTAGTTCGTCCGGGTGGAAAGCGGCGGGGAGTTGGGTCGGGGCGCCGTCCAGGACGACGCCGCAGATGCCCCTGGGCAGCAGTTCGGTCACGGTGCCGAGCAAGCCGATGAGCTTCTCCTCGTCGGCGTCCGTGATGCGGACGCGGTCACCGATGCTGAATTCGTTCATGGGGGTTTCCCTTCGCGATGTGGCGTCCTGCTCGGACCGCCGGACGGCACAGTTCAGTTGCAGGCGGTGGAGCGGGTGATGGACTCGCGGCGTACGCACCGCGGACCGGGGAGTTCGCCCCACGGGTCGACGAGCGCGTATCGAGTGTCCGCGGGGGCGAACTCGTAGAGGAATCGGCACGTCGAGCAGGGGCACGGCAAGGCGATGTAGAGGCCGTGGGCGCGCGGGATGCTGCCGTGGTAGAGGACGAGGTCGCCGGGCTGGATGAGGTCGAGGCGGCGGAAGAGGGTGTCTTCGCCCATGTCGTGCTCCCTTGCGGCGATTGGGGTTTGAAGGCCGTAGCGGGCCCGGCGGCGGAACGGCCGCCGGGCGGTCGGGGCTCAGGTGTGCAGGGCGCTGATGGCCTGCATCACGGGCAGGTGGTGGCAGCCGTCCTCCGGGGCCCAGTCGGTGAAGATCTGCACGCGGCCGATGGCCGGGAGCGTGACGGCGACGGTGATCTCGTAGGCGGAGTAGCTGGTGCCGTCGCTCAGCGTGCGCTCGACCGGCTGGCGCGTGACGGTGCCGCCCACGCGGTCGTACACGTCCTGGAGTTCGCGGACGGACCACACGAGGATGCGGGTCGCCGTCTCGTCCATGTCGGGGCGCGGGGGCCCGTAGTCGGGCATGCCGAGGGCGGCGCGGACCCGGGCGGCGAGGGCAGCCTCGGCGATGAAGTCCGTCCGCAGTTGGTTCTCGTAGAGGGCGGCGGCGTGCAGACTGTCGATGTCCGGCGCCTGCACCGTCAGCAACCCGGGTGCAACGCGAACGTAGTGGACGCTCCCCGTCCGGTCTCCGTCAGCCACGACGCCCACCTGCCCAGCCTCGTTCATGAGCAGGACGACCGTGGCGTTCACCGTGTGACGCCCGACCTTGTAGGTGACTCGCTCACCGACGCGAGGGCTCTCCGGCAGGGTGACGATCGTCAGCTCGTCGGCGAAGGGGCGGCTGCGTCGGTTGCATCCCTTGTCGCCCTCGGCTGCGTCCCAGTTCACGCCGACGTACTCGCGGCCGTAGTTCGGGTGATCGGTGTTGGTGACGCGTCCGATGTCGTGCCCGTTGACGGTCCCGAGCCGACCCTCGGAGGACATGACGTGGGTACCTGCGGGGAGGTCTGCGGCGGTGCACTGCTCGGCGGGGTACGCCTCGGCGAGGGCGGCGTGGAGGTCGAGGCGCTTGGCGTCGGCCGGGCGAACGGTGCCGTTCATGTGGCGGAGGCATGCCCACGCCTTCGGGGTCAGGAAGTAGCCGGACCGCCCGCGCTCGTCGACGCCCTCGCCGACCAAGCCGCGCCGGTACAGGGCGCCGTGGGTGCCGCCGCCGTTGCCCAGGTTGCAGCGGGCAATGCTGCCCTGGGGGTTGGTCTTGGCGTAGAAGTGCAGGGCGTCGAGCATGCGCGTCGACATGCCGTCGATGAGCTGCTGGAGCGTGAAGGGTCCCATGAGGTACTCCCGAGAGGTCGTGGTGCTGGGTGTGGCCCCGGCGGCCGAGGCCGCCGGGCGGGGCGACTGTCAGGCGGCGCGGTCGAAGCGGTCGTTCCAGTACTCGCGGTCCTCGCGGGCGAGTTCGCGGCAGAACACGTCGTTGGGGGTGTTCACGCTCACGGCCTCGACCGCCACGGAGCGGTGCTCCTCGACCCGGAGGGCGTAGGTGCTGCGGCGGTGGACCGTGTAGGAGATGAGGCGGTCGAGGCGGAAAGTGCGGGAGTCGCCGCTCTGGCGGTCCATGGCCTTGACGATCAGGTCGCCCGCCTTGGTGGTGCGGATGTCGTAGATCTCGATGGTGCGCACGGTCTCGGTGCCGTCGGCCTTGGTGTAGGTGACGGTGACCGGCTGCTGGCGGTCCATGGCGCGGGCGAGGTCGGTGAGGGTGACGGTGGCGGTCTGGCGAGCGGTGAGCTTCATCAAGTCCCCCGTGGGTTGGCCCCTTTGGCGATGACTCAATTATGTAGGGCTACACGTAGCCCTGTCAATAGGGCTACGTGTAGCCCTATTGATTACCCTTCCCGTAGGGCTACACATCGTGCGAGCATGACCCCATGGTCGACAACAACGAGACCCCCGACGAGCCGCTCGACGTCTTCGCCCGCTACAAGGCGCACTACGAAGGCGAGCGCGACCTCAAGCCGAAGATGCGCGAGATGGCCGCCCGGCAGCTCCAGGCCGGCATGTCGGTCGGGCAGCTCGCCAAGCTCACCGGGCTTACCCCCGAGGTGTTCCGCCGTATGGCTCGGGACCTGGGCATCGAGCGCAAGCGACCGCCAACGGTAGGAAGGCTCGCAACCCGCGAACGCCCGGCCCCCGAGCAGACACCGCAGCACTGGGAAGGCTCCCCTTCCAATTCCAAGCGAACGACGGCCCCGGAGCCCCCACCCAGCCTTGGCTTGTCGCCGGGGGTAGTTGCTCTCTCCGAGGACAAGGTACGGCTGCTGGCTGGCCAGGCCGAGGCGCAGCATCCGGACTGGGGCCGGGAGATCCGGCGCGAACTCTGCGACGTACCAACACGGTGGATGCGCCACGCCGTCGTCGAGGCCGCTCTACAGGCTGGCTATGTGGATGTGGCGGGCGATCGGCGGCGGGAGCAGTGACTGCCGCCCTGGTCGTGCGCGAGCACAACAGTGAGCGGGCCAAGCCCTGACCCCCAAGAGCGCGTCCTGATTCATCGCAGAACTAGGAGATCAGCCATGTCACAGCCTCCCGAAGCAGAGTACGAGCGTTTTGTCACCGAGGCCCTCCACCACATTGACGAGGCTGGAGCCCTCACTGCTGAGCAGTACCTCCAAGTGGCGCAGATCAAAGCCACTCTCGCGCTTGCCGCTGCCACTCTGGTGGCGAACTCAACTGCTGCCCCGGTTCAACTGACCCCCACTCCTTACGACCTACTTCGGGACCGCATCAAGGCCGATGGCGGCCGTTGGGACAGCAAACGAGCGCAGGCCGCCTGCGAAACATTGGGGATTCGTGCACTGACGCCGACGAGTGCGCGTCAGTATCTGACCACCATCGCGAAGTCGAACCCGAATCTGCTCGTGCCCGTCGAAGGAAAGAGCTTCACGTACGAGGTGGTAGGTACGTGACCACCGACCTGCTCGCGTTTCTCCGCGCCCGCCTCGACGAGGACGAGCAGACAGCCCGAGAAACGGCATGGAGTCTCAACACCATGAGGCATAACGGGTGGGAGGCTCGCCCTGGCGACGGCTTGGGCGATGACTATGAATGGGAAGTGTGGGCGAACAGCCGATTTCGCATGTGCGGCGGCTTGCAGGGGGCGGATGCGCGCCATATCGCCCGTCATGATCCAGCTCGCGTACTCGCCGACATTGCGGGGCGGCGGGCCATCCTCGACCTCTACGAGGAGCCGGAGGCAAGCGGCGCTCTCCCCGACTCCGCCAACCGCTTCACGGGTTCCGTCCAGCGGCACGTGATCGGCGAAGTCCTGCCCCACCTGGCCTTGCCGTACGCCGGCCACCCGGACTACCGCGAGGAGTGGCTTCCGTAGGAGCGATGCCGGATGCGGTCCAGGTCTGCGTCGAGGACGGCAAGGTCGGGGTGATCTCGAAGCTGCTGCTCGCGGGCCCAATCGGCGAGGTCGGCTTTGTGGGCAGCCTGCACGGCGTCGATGCTGGTGTCGGTGAGCGTGGCGAGGATGACCATGTTGATGTCGTCGAGGCCGTTGTACCGGTTGGCGGGCGCGTAGATGCCAGCGGCGTCGGCTGCGTAGTCAAATCCGGCCGCGGTGAGTTTCTCGTACAACCAGCGCCGGAACGGGGTGTCCTGGTCATCCCAGGAGGGGTCCCAGTCGTCGTTCTCGGGGTCGTCGGGGCCGGGGCCGATGATGGGCATGGGCGCTCTCTTTCCACGCTCAGTTGGGGTATACGGGGTCTGCTTGGTCTCGGTATCCCGATCGTTCTCTATCCCTGAGGGCTCGGCTTCAAGATCGGGAGGCTTCCTGTTCGCTGAGTCCGGGCGGCACTCTACGATCCGGTGCATGCTGGATCCTGAGCTACTGGAGCGGGACCACATCACAACCAGCTACCGGGGCTGTTGAGGGCAGCGGCAATCGCGTCGAGGTGGTCGCCACCGTACAAAGCGCGCTCGGACGGGTCCGGCGTGACGCGATCGGCCAACGCGTCCGCGATGGCGTGGGAAACGCGGTCGACGGCGGCGGCGAGAGCATCCCGTTCGACGAGGAGCCGCTCAACATGCTGTTCCAGTAGCTGGCCGTCTTCCTGGCTGAGGGTGCTGCGGATGGCGCGGGAGAGGAGGGCGAGCAGCACGTCGCGGAGGGCCGTGTCGGCGGTGCACGACGGTGTCCGGACGTTGTCCGCCGAGGCCATGGCCGTCTCGGCGGGCGCGGTGTTCGCTGTTGTCCGGGCGGCGTCCGGGCTGGTGTCCGTCCAGATGATGCAGGTGGCGCCGCCGTGTCCGTGCACCGTTTTGGCGTCATCGAGCCGGTTCCAGTGAACGGTCGACGGGCGGGCGCCTCGCCACCGGATGGCGACGGTGTCGTCCGGCCACTGGACGCCGTCGGCCACGTGGCCAGCGCCGGAGACGCCACTCATGTCCCGGTCCCGCTGGAGGATGAAGAGGCGAGGCGCTGCGTGCCCGCCTGCGGGGCGATCGGCATCCGACTCGATCGGAGGGGTTCCTGCCGGGTTGTGAGGTGAGGGGCCTTTCGGTCGTTCTGCGACGGTTGCTGAGTGGACATCGGTCCTCCCTTGTAACGGGCGCGGGCCGCAGTGCGCCGGGCGGCACGGCTGGGCTGCGGGTCGGGTGCGCCGTCGTCGACGACCACCTCGGTACGGACCAGGCGGGTCTCCCAGGTGTTCCCCGGGGCGGGCGCGTGCTCGTCCCGGGGGTTGGACGACGGACCGCTCACAGCATGCCGCCGGTCCTGGGGCCGATGCGCCCGGCGAGCGCCACAAGGGCGAGCGCAAGTTGACCGGCGTCGGCGACGATGGTGGCGACGAGGTCACGGGTGCTCATTGCTCCGGCTCCTCGCCGAGGTCGGGCAGTGGGTATCCGGCGCGTTCCAGGTTCCAGGCCAGGTCACCGGCATCGACTCCGCCACTGTCGTTCGCTGTAACGCACCAGGCGGCAACGATGCGCAGCACCTGGTCGACGTCGGTGGTCGAGTCGCTCACTGGTCCGTGTCCTCTCCGAGAAGGTGTAGGGCGATCGTCAGCGGACCGTGAACCCAGGCAGCGAGTTCCCCGTCGGTGAGAGCGGGGCATTGCCTCCGAAAGTCGTCCGCGACGTCGGCCTCCGCAGCCAGTAGCTCGGCGAGCGCGAGACCGGTGGCAGGGCCCATCGCGGCGATGTACTCGCCGACCCCGTCGGTCAAGAAGGGCGCGCGGCTGCGGGTGCCGTGGCCTCCGCCGTGGAGGAGTCGGATGCGGCCCCGCCCCAGCCCGGTGGGGATCTGCTCAGCGGTGTCGATCGCGTAAAGGTGGCCCGTGCCCCAGCGCTTTCCCGAATCGTGGCATTGGGGTTCGTAGCGCCAGTGGGCGGTGGGGGCGCCGTCATCGGCGGAAGCTGCGGCAGTAGCGAGCGCGCGGAGCTTTTCGGCGGCGGCGCGCAGGGTGTCGCCGGGGGCGTCGCTCATCAGGTGGTGTCCTCTCCAAGCAGGTGTTGGGCGATAGCGAGGGCGTGATCGCTACCGCAGAAGAAGCAGGTTCCGTCTCCGGGTTCGCCGCGCTCGGCGAAGGAGGAACCGGGACCAGCAGTCGAGCCGGTCGGCGAGCAGCAGGTGAAAGCCATCGGCTGCGAGCACAGATGTTGGCGGGGCTGAAGCGGGCGTGGTCGGCGCCGTGTAGCACGGCAGCCGGTGTGGTGTCCGGCCTTGGCGCGGCGTCCGTAGCGGCGGGCGGGTGGGGTGAGTGTCAGCAATTGGCGGGGCAGTAGCTGGCGTGGTCGCGGCCGCTGGTGAGCCACCAGATTTCGCAGCACCATGCGAATACCGGCGGCTGGACGGGAGTTGTGGGCGCGGAGACGTCGGCGGCAACGTACGACCCGATCGGCGGCGTGTGCGTGCACCGCCGGGGCCGCCGGACCACGGGGCGAGGCCTGCGGCGGGCGGCGGTGAGGACCAGGGCGGCGACGAGCGCGGCGGCCAAGGTATCGGCGCGGTACGGGATGGACACGGTGTGCTCCACGGGTTCGAGGGCGGGCCGTTGGATTGGACAGTCAGGCGCCTGGGATGGCGCGGGCGGTGTTGAGCGCGTCGAGCTCGCGACGGAGGTGGGCGGGGCTGGTCTTGTCCCAGTCGTCGAGTTCGAGGGCGACGACGTCCGTGAAGGCTTCGAGGAAGCTGAGGCGGTCGTAGAGCTGGTCGAGCTGGTCGCCGGTGAGGTCGTCGAGACGGATGCGGTCGGTCGCCGTGTGGGCGCTCGGGCGTGAGCGGAGCAGTGTCTCCTCGTCGGGGAGGTTGGCGGCGACGAATTCGAGCAGGCGGTCAAGCCCGGCGGGGCGTTCGGTCATGGTCGGCTCCTGTGTAGGCGGCGGGTTACTGGGCGGCGGGTGAGGTGCGTTCACAGTTCCGAGGGGTGCGGTGTGACGCGGTCGGCGCAGACGCAGTCCCGCCAGTGGTACGTGCAGGCCGGGCACCAGTCGTTCTCGTCGGGCTCGGCGGGGGCGGGGCCGGTGACTTCCGGGGGAAAGATCCAGCGGGCCACTTACAGCTCCTCGGGGTTGGTGGGTCGGTTGTTCCAGGCGTCGATGCGGGCGTCGTGGCTTGGGACCCGGATGGGTCGGCCGCGGGGGCTGGTGCAGCGTTGTCCGGGTGGTGCGTGGCACCAGGGGCAGCGGATGGCGTGCTCCGGGTGACCGGTCACGCCTTAGCTCCGCAGGTGCGGCAGGCGAAGCCGGGCGGCGGTGTTCCGCGGCAAGCCGCGCAGTCGGTCGGCGGCTCCAGGAGTTGAGCCGGGGTGACGCCGAGGACCGTGGCGAGTGCTACGAGGTCGTCGACGTCGACGCGACGCTGACCACCTTCCAGCCGGGTGATGCCGCTGGCAGGGATCGATCGCCCCGTATGCTGCCTGAGGTGTTCGGCAAGGCGCTCGGTGGTCAGTCGCCGTTCGGCCCGGAGACGCCGAACGTTGCGGCGGACGATGTCGCCGACCGGGCCGGCGCAGTGGGGCACGGTCATGACGCGGTGGCCTCCGGATTCTCGGTACCGGTCTCGGTCTCGTTCTTGCGGAGCTGTTCTTCGAACTCGGCGAGCCGGGCGCGGTCTTCGTCGCTGAGGCCGTTCATGTGAGCCTGAGCGGCAGCGCGGCGTCGATCGATCTCGTCTGCGAGGGCGCGGTGGTCGACGGGTGGTTGCCCGGCCGCAGTGGCGCGCGAGGCTTCGATGCGGGTCGGGTGGGCATCGCGGCGGCTCTTGCCTCGACCGTCCGTGCACGGCTTTCCGCTAGCGGAGTGGCAATGCGGGCACGGCGCCGTGAACTCCTGGCGTCGGCTGGTGAGTTCGCTGCCGACGAGCTGGAGGAGCGCTCGGCCGCGACTCTCGTGCGACGAGGTGCTGC
Organism: Streptomyces sp. NPDC002537; assembly: GCF_053594975.1. Lineage (NCBI taxonomy): Bacteria > Bacillati > Actinomycetota > Actinomycetes > Kitasatosporales > Streptomycetaceae > Streptomyces > Streptomyces sp. NPDC002537. Next base: position 19,597 of record NZ_JBSFWT010000003.1, on the reverse strand, counting down.
CGGGAGGCAGTGCGTTCGTGGGGCGCGGCTCCATTTCGCCCACGGCGACCGCGCGCCGTTCGGCGATCAGCGCGGCCTGGTAGGTGTCGTCGCCGGTGTCGCCGTCCGGGGGCTCGGACTCGGTGTGTCGCTCCAGCCGGTCGCGGACGTACAGCCGCCATTGTTCCGCGATGTCGGAGGGCCGGAGGGCGAACGGGCTTGTCTTGTAGTGCTTCAGGACGGCGTGGGCGGCGAACGGCAGCGGTACGTCGGCGAGGATGGCGGCCCACAGGTCGGCTTGTCCGGCGGCTTCCCGGGGGTCGGTGCGGACGATGCGGTCGTCGACCATGCTGACGCGGTCGAGGAGCTGATAGGTCTCGTCGAGGTTCAACTGATCTTCCCCTCTCGTCGGGCTTGTTCGCGGGCGGCGGCGAGGGCGGCGCGCTGCTGGCCGGTTTTGCTGAGTGGCGGGGTGCCGGGGAAGGGCACGACGGTGGTGTCTGTGGGGGCGATGGCGGCGGGGGTGGTGCGCTGTTCGCGGACCCATTTGCGCCAGAGAGCGTTGGGGTCGGCGGCGGTGGTGCCCTTGGCGGTGTGCCAGTCGACGAAGGCAGCGGTTACGGCGGTGAGACCTTCGTGTCCGCCGAGGCGTTGGAGATGGCCGTCGCGCTCGGCCCAGGCGAGCGAGTGGGCGCTGGGTTCGAATCCGGTGGGGATGGGTGTGTGCGCCTTCTCTGCGCGGCCCCTACTACTGGTATGGGGGGCACACACATCAACCCCCTCAGGGGGTCGGGTCGGGCCGGGCCGGGCCGGGGCGCCGTTAGTCGCAGCGTTAGTAACGCCGTTACTCACCTCGTTACCGGCGGGCTCCGACGAGTCATTCGGCGGCGACTCCTGCCCGCGCTTGCGCCGCCGGAAAGCTTCCTGACGTGCGGCGTTCTTCGCTCGCTCGGCGTGGACCTGCTCTCGGGAGGGGTTGTAGTCGAGGTAGTCGTGGATGACAAAACCCGGGCCTTGCAAGTGCGGGTGCGTTTCCGAAGTTTGATTCGACTTTGGATCGACCCTGGTGAGCAAATTCGCGTCACACAGCGCGTTCAGCAGACGCGGCGTCCCGTACGCGCGGGCGACATGAGCAGGCACGAACCCGTCGGTGAGGTGCTGTCCGGCGTAGGAGATGAGCCGGACAAACAGGCCAGTCGCCGCGTTGCCCACCAACATGATCTTGGGGTGAGAGTGCAGCGAGTCATCGATGCGGGACCAGGCCACGGGCGGTGCTCCTTGCGTCGGACGGGGGCGTGAGACGGCGCGGCAAATCAGGCCCCTCAGGGCGGCCTGCAGGCCCTCTCACCCACACCTGAATTGTACAATGAGACGCATTTGCATGTTGGGCGGATGTGTATCCTGGGCGCATGAGTGAGTCCGCCGAGGTGCACATGGGCGTCTCCGACGCCCGCGCCAACCTGACCGAAGTGATCGCCAAGGTGCGGTTGCTCGGCGAACGCGTCGTCCTCACACGCCGCGACAAGCCGCAGGCTGTCCTGGTGTCCGACGCCTTCTACCGGCAGGCCCTCGAAGACCGAGCCCGGCTTCAGTCGCTGGAGAAGTAGCCAGCTCACCACAGCGCCCCCTCCGGCCGGCGCCCCGGCGGCGTCCCCGGCGGACAGTGGTGATCGATGACGTGTGGGTGAGGGCATTCGGCCCGGCAGTCTTTCCGCCACCGCAGGCCAATCCCGGTGCTTGTCTCACGGAGGCACCAGTGCAGGCGGTTCGGCTCGCGCAGCATCTCCGCCTCGGCGACCGTCAGCGGCTCGTCGTCCGCGGTGACGTCGAGTGCCGCACGTCGGCCGACGAGTTGCCGGAGCACCTCCTGGCCGCAGCGTGCGCAGCGCGTGCGCCGCGCCCTGCTGCTGTCCGCGGGTATCACCCGCGCACTCCGTCGTCGTGTTGTTCGTCGAGCGCGGCCCGGACCAGGCCGGCGACGGTGGACAGGAGCTCGGATACGGACTCGACGCATTCCTCGTCGGCCGCGCCTTCGGCTGCTCGGTAGAGGGCCCAGGCCATGGCCTCGTCGTCATTGGCGTACGCGACGAGGAACCGGAGGGCGAACGCGTGGGCCGGGTTGGCTTCCAGCGCTCCGGGTCTGAGCGCGGTCAGGCGCCAGAACTCCCCGTTCTCTCTGGGACCGTGGAAGGCGGTGAGCATGCCTGCGCCCATGGCGGCTATCGCGCAGCACACGCCGTACATGCGCGTGCTGTCGCAGCGCCCGCCGATCCACCGGAGGGTCGTAGCGGCTTCGATGTCGTCCCCGTTGACGGCTTGGGTGATGGCGGTGAAGACCAGGCCGATGGCCTCTTCGTCGTCCATCACCCCTCCTCTCCAGATGCCTCCGGGGCGGGCTGGGCCTTGATGCCACGGGGGCGGAATTTCACGCCTGCGTGGCGGAGGAGGTGCCAGGTGCCGCCGTACGAGCGGCCGGTGGCGACGGCGATGCTGTTGATCGTCTCCCCGGCGTCGTACCGCTTCGCGAGGCGGGCGGCTTCCTTGTCGCGGGCAGGGCCGGTGAGGTACCGGGGCGGGCGCGCCATCACGCCTCCCCCGCCGCGGGCAGGTCGTCGAGGAATGACGGTGTGCTCTGCGAGTCGGTCTTGAGGTGGATGACGATGTGCTGGGTGACAGGCATCAGTTGGGCCCTCCTCAGGCTCGGTGAGCGGGCAGTCGGATTGGTGATCAGCGATGGATTCGGAGATCAGGGGCACCCCGTCGCCGGAGGCGCTGGCCGTCCAGCCGCACGCGCACCGGTAATCCGCGGTCGGAACGCGCAACCAGCAGCCGGGTTTCGAGGACCACTCCTGAGTGGAGCGGCCGAGATCGACCCGGAGGCCGGGCAGATCGTCCGACGGCCGCCCCTCGGTCATCGCCGTGCTCCGGAGCGGTACTTGGCCCCGTGGGCGGTGTGCGCCTGGCGGCAGGCGTCGTCGACCGGCTCACCGTTCCTGAGATGCCGCTGGTAGGCGGACTCGGAGCCGCAGAGAGCGGGCGGGCGTCCGGCGCGGCCTGCGCGTGCGGCTACCCGCCCCGTGTTGTATAGCTCGTAGCGCTGGCGTCCGTCGAGGCCACCGAAGATCCCGAACCGGGCCCTTGCCGGGGCGTCTCCTTCCGCCTCCATTACCCCTTCCAGGCACTCGGTGCGCATGGGGCAGGTCCCGCACCGGTCGCGGGCTTCCTTGCGCTCCGCGGGCTGGTCCGAGAACCAGAGGCGGACGTCGGCATCCGGGCGGGCGCAGGAGGGACGGGTGGACCAGTCATCGGAGCACGCATGGGAGTTGGGGGAGAGGTGGGATGCGGTCATGATGATCTCCTGGGGCGCTGGACGGCTTTGCAGGCTTCGCAGTACGCGCGGCCATCGGCCTCGTACCGGCCGTGCGCGGCCTGGTCGTGCCCGTGACGGCATGTGGCGGGCCGCTCGCCGCGTCCGGTGAGGTAGCGCAGCTGCTCGCGTGTCCGCATGCGGGCGGCCATATCGTCGACGTGGTCGGGGGCGACACAGTGTTTGAGGCCGCAGTCGGCCCGTACGTAGCCTTCGGGTTCCCGGCCGTGCTTGATACGGAAGGCGATGACGGCGGGACTGTAGGAGTTGGGCCAGTAGCGCAGAACCGGAGTGCCGGAGCGTGCGCGTTCACCCGTCCATTCCAGATGCCCGCCGTCGACGGGCCGGGTCCGGGCAGCCCACTTCTCTTCCAGAGAGAGCGGCTGGGCAGGGACGTTGGCCAGGCTGATGTCGCGGCGGATACCGGCGACACGGTGCCGGTCGCAGCGCAGCCGCCTGGCGATGGCCGTGTTGGACAGGCCCTCGTGAAGGAGCTCGACGATCTGATCGCGGGTGGCACTCACGAGGCCACCGACCTGTTCCGGCGGCGGGCCAGGGAGCGCAGGACCGCATGCTCGCTGACCCCGACCCGTGCCGCGATCATGCCGGTGTCGCTCTCCCCGGCTGCCAGGAGCCACTCGATCTCGCCGTGGGTCTCTCCACGAGGACGGTGCTCCATACCCATGTCCGGGCGGGCTTCCGGAGCGTCGATGCTCTCTTCATCCCAAGCCATGGGCGGTGGCCAGCCGTTGCGGGCAGCAAGGTTGCGTGCCCTGGTCGCGGACGGTTCGGGAACCCCGTGCCGTACGGGGTCGGCATCCCACAACCGGTTGTAGACGGCCGCCACGGAACGGGCATGGCGCGCGGTGACACGGGCCTGGCGCGCGAGATCGCCCACGAACAACGGGCCGACGCCCAGATGAGGAGCCAGGGCGCGGTGGGTCCAGCCTCGGGCGGTGAGTGCCTGGAGGCGACGGCGCGTTCCGGTGGCATCGACGAGCGCGCCGTCGGCGAGCAGGGCCGGCGCGGGCCGGATCGCCAGGAGCTTTTCCGCTGTGGAGCGCCGCACCGTCCTCAGCGGCGGCTTGCCGCTCATGGGGTACAGCAGCCGGGAGAGCACCGACGGGGTGACACCGGCGAGTTCAGCGATGCGCCGGTTGCCGAGACCCGCGGCGCGCACCCGGTTTACGTGATCCCGGACCGGTCCCGCATCGACCAGGGCCTGCCACCGGCCGTATGCCTGCTGGCGGCGCATGCGCCGGTTATAGTCCCGCCACCCGTCCATGCAGGCCAGGCACTTGCAGCCGTGGTACTTATAGCGGCTGATGTGCCCGTGAGGAGGCAGAGGGCGGCTCACGACAGCCTCCAGATCCGGATGACGGCGCCCGGCTCCGCAAGCGCGTCGAGCCCTTCACCGGGGTGGACCTTCCGGGCGGTGACCTCGACGATCCGCGAATCGTCGGCGATGGCCCCGCTGGTGGTAAGCGCGTCGAAGGTCGACCGCAGCAGCTTGTCGAGGTCGCCGCTGTCACGGGTCACCGGCCACGACAGGCGCCGCTTCGGCGCCGAGGCAGGCTTGCGGACGGTGAAGACGATCTCCACCGACAAAGGCCCGTCGAGCGGACCATCAAGGCCGCACCCGGCAATGGCCGCCTGGGCCGCAGCCTCGACGGCCGCTCGCCAGGGCGCCACGCGCCGGGACTGCTCGACCAGCCGGCCGCGCCCGACATGTCGCTTGCTGCCCTGCGCGGCCGGGCGGTGACCGCGGACGGTGACGATGAGGTCCGGTGCGGGGCCCGCCCCGGCCGCAGCCGGGACGGTCGTCACTGGTCCTCCCCAGCGCGCTGTACGGTCCAGCGGCGCATCCGCCAGACCAGCAAGGCCAGTTCGACGCTGACTGCCCACACCAGGGCCATCGCCCCGAGCAGTCCGACACCCCCGGCGAGCCATGCTGCGGCGTTCACGATGCCACCCCCGGCTCGCCAGCAGCGGGCGGAACCTTGGCCAATGTCCCGGCCTGGTCGACCAGTTCACGGCACATCGCGTCGTTGGCGTTCCCCAGCATCCGCAGCTGCTCGTCCAGCGACCTCCGGGCCCGGTCCGACAACTCCAGAGCGCGGCCACCGGGCGGCGCCGGACGGGGCCGCCGCAGTCCCGCAGCTTCCGCCCGGTACCGCGCGCACGCCCGCACCACGCGGTCGAGACGAAGGTCTGTGCGTGCGGACTCCGTGCCGTGCTCCTGCTGCGCGGTTTTGAGCAACTGCTCCAGCCGACGGACTTGTCCATCGAGGCGCCGGACATCGCCCTCCGCCTCAGTCAGCCGCCGGCGCAGCGCTCGGCGGGCCGTCTGCTCTGCGTCACGCTCCCGTTCGAGGTCTGCGATCTCGCGCTGGAGCTCGAAGATCTGCCCCCAGCGCGCTTGGACGCGAGCCCGCAGGTCGTTGTAGGTACGGCGGCTTACCGGCATCACGAGCCCTCCCTCGGGGCGGGGATGAGCGGCCACTCCGGGCGCACGCTCGCGGCTTGGTGCTCCTTGCCGGGCGTACTGGCGAAGTAGTCGGCGAGGCTGGCGGCCTGCTCGGCCGCCCACTCGATCTGCTTCTCGTGCAGGAAGTCCAGCGACGCGTTCCCGATCGCGGGCTCCTGCTGGGCGATGCGCCACGCGACCCGACACGCGGCAATCGCATCGGCGTCCGCGGAGTGCGCGCCGTCGAGCCGGACACGGTAGGTCTGGCAGAGGTCACTGAGCCTGCGGCTCCCGCGCCGGAACCGGTCGATCTTCTTGTCGATCACGAACGGGTCGATGACCCGCAGATCACCCAGCCGTTCGGCCAGCGGCGTCATCCCGTACCGGCGCGCCTCCCGGTCCAGCAACGTCAAGTCGTAGCAAGCATTCATCGCCACGACCGGGATACCGGACAGCACGACCTGGGCGAGAGCGGCGAGCACCTCCTCGACGACCTCCCGCAGGGCCGTGCCTTCAGCGCGGGCACGCTCAGTCGTCACGCCATGGATCGCTGCGGCCTCGGCGGGGATCTCCTCGCCGTCCACGTCGGAGAGCCACATCGAGGTCTGGGCGGGGTGACCGCCGCCGACCTGGACGACGCACGCGGTGACGATCCGCGCGGTCTCCGGATTCGTGCCGGTGGTCTCCAGATCGAACCCGGCCAGCCTTCCCAGGTGCCAGCTCATCGGCGGACCCCCAGCTTCAGCTCTCCGAGGAAGCCCCGCAGACGCTCGGCCGACGCGGTCGAGGGGTGCAGCCCGTCGTTGGAGGAGGCGAACTCCCTCTCGACCTGCTCCGTGGTCATACCGTGCTGGCCAGCGGCGGCGATGATCTGAAACCAGATGGCATCGACATCGTCGTCCTCGACGATCTCGGCTTCCTGCACCAGATCGGCGACCTGCTCCGGGGAGGCATCGCCGAAGCCGGCAGGGTCCAGCTCCCGCTCCACGCCGTCGAACGGCCTGTCCTGATGCGGCGCGGTATGTTGCCCCTTCTCCCCCGCCGCCCCGTTGGAGTTCCGCTCGGCCTTCCGCAGCTCCTCGCCGAGGGGCTTGAGCACGGCGCGGAGCCTGTCGTCGAGATGCCCGGCCTGCTCGGCCCGCTTCCACAAACCGCGGACGTCGTCAGCGGTCCTGGCCACTGCGGCAAGTGCCGCGTAATCCGGTCGACCGCCGGTGATCGCCACCCGCTCCGGTCCCTGAGCAACGGCGGCCGGGCTTCCGGTGATCTGCCCGGCCATCAGCGCGGACGGAGTGATCTCGACGTCGAGGATGGGGACCATGAAGCGCGTCGGCCCTTCCTCGCGCACGACCGCCTTCTCCTCCATCCCGAGCCACCCGGCCACGTACCCGCCGGCCTGCGCCAGCAGCTCGGCCGCGGGCGGCAGTTCGACGGCCGCGTAGTAGCCCTTGGACACCAGAAGCCACTGGCCCAGGGCCGGTACGTCGCGGAGCATGACGTTCACGCGGGTGGTAATGGCGCACTGCCGGTTGTCCGGGTTGCACATGCACGGCCGGTCGGACTTCTGCTCGGTCCTGCCGTCGCAGCGGCGGATGCACTTCGACCCGGCGTACAGCTCGTACCACTGGGATACCGCGTCCCGGGGCGGGATCAGGACCGGGAGCCGGTCAGTGGTGCTGAACACCTCGAACTCGGACGGGCCGCCGTTCGCCGGTGTCCAGGGCTGGACCTTGCCGCCGTACAGCGCGGCAACTTCTTCGAGGATGGGCCGGGAGGCACTGGTGAACCGGAACTTGTCGAGCTTCGCCGGGCGCTTGATCGGCTTCCCGGTCCGCCGGCTGACCTTGCCGGTGTCGACGACGTGGCCGATACGGATCTCGCCGAGCTGACGCATCCGGCGCTGGAGATCGATGATAGGCATCAGAGGGCCCTCTCTTCGCTGTCGGTGGGCAGGGTGAGCGCGGGGCGGATGACCTTCTTCGACAAACCCGACGTCCACTCGGCGGCCCGCTGGATCACCAGGAAGGCGCGGAAGACCTCGTCGTCACAGGTCACCGGGATCAGCCGGTAGCCCTCCGGACGCAGGTGCAGCACGACCCCGGTCGAGTAGGTTGCGGGCATCGGCACCTTCGTCCCGTCCCGCAGCCACGCCACGCGGGCGTTGCGGTACGCCGCCATCTGCAAGGCCGCCTCGGGATAGACCCCTTTGACGTCGAGCTCCCCGCCGGTCTTGGTGTCGCCCATGAACACGGTGCTCGCGGGCACCCCGTACTCCTTCGCCAGGAGAGGCGAGCGAAGCAGGTAGTCGAGCGTCCCGGCGTACCCGGCCTCGGAGGAGCCGACAACCATCTCGGAGGCCTCGAACTCGACCCGCCACTCCTCGACGAACCGCGTGAAGTGCCGCAAGTACGGCTGCATCTCCGGGTCATCGAGCAACTCGGCGGGCATCGGCTGGCCCAGGACATGGGCCTCGATCAGCCGGTGGACGGCGGTGCCGACGTCGGCGCGCTCGTCCTTCCTCCGGATGTGGGCCCGCTTCAACCACGTCGTCATCTCCTCGCGCTGTTCCGGCACACGGGACGCGGCAACGAGCTGAGGCAGATGGGCCATTGCGGTCTCGGCGGTGATGTTGCCCGCCCAGATGGTGAGGGCTTCGCCCTTGGCGCAGCCCTGCTCCAGAATGGTGGTGACGCGACGCAGCTTCTGACCGGTGACCTTGTCGCGGTACCAGCCCTGCGAGGGCTTCGGAATCCGGTCGGCGCCGGTCGGCTCGGGTACGGCGGCCTTGCGGCGGCCGGTGGCCGGGGCCGAAGCCCCGGCCAGCACGGTCTCCGTCATCCAGCACCTCCCCGCTCGGGGATGGAGCGGACGTCAGCCAGCGCCTGCCCATAGACCGCGCATCCGGGGCAGTACCAGCGCGCGGGCTCCCGCGACCCTCGGACGGCCACACGCACCAGACCGACGCGGCATCGGCCGAGCAGCCCGGCTTCGTCCCCGCAGCCCTCCGTGGGACAGTCGGGCCGAACCGGGGACTTCCCCGGGCACTGGGCGCCGGTCTTACCGCCGTTCCACGCCTTCGCGGTCGCGGATGCTCCCATCAGGCACCGCCCTTCGACGGGTTGAGGGTGTAGTGGATACGGTCCTTGTCCTCGTGATGCCGACGGAGATAGCCAGCGCGGACGAGGACATCGAGGTCGCGGCGCGCCGTCGCCCGCCTGGGCGCGCTGTGCCCGTTGACCTCATGGGCCCTCAATACGCGGTGCGTGGTCCACGACCCGCCCTGGCGCCGGATGGACGCCAGGAGGTCGGCAACTCGCGGACAGAGAGGAGGGATACTCACGCCGCCGCACCACCCTCCGCACGCTGACGCGGCAACCCCGCCGGGGGACCGAACTGCTGCGACCGGCGGGCAAGGAGCGCATCCAGCTGATCCCGCAGACGCTCCGCGTCGTCCCAGCTGACGGCCATCCTCGGGAGGCTCATGCAGGCCGCGTCCTCAACCGCTTCGACCCGAGCGTCCAGAACCGCGGGGTGCACATCGGCACCTGGGTGCGCGACGTCGGCCAGGTGCTCCAGCGCCTGGGCAACGTCGTCCTGCGCACCGGGCTCCTGCCACTCCGCGACGAGCCCGGTAATCGTGTCGTGCCGGATCTGATCGGCACGCAGGACGATCCCCAGTCCGTCCGAGGTGAGAGAAAAGGAGAGACCGGGCTTCCCATTGAGGCTCACCACCCGTTCACCTCCGAGTCGTACACGGACGCAACGGCCAGCGGCCTGACGAGATAGCCGGTGAACGTCCCATCGGCGAAGAGCTCCCGGGGAACCGCATCGGGGTCCTCAGAACGGGTCCAGCCGAACGCCTCGGCGGCGGTAGGCCCGAGTTCGTGCCGAGCATCGTGCTCACAATGGGCGCGGGCCGCACCGGGGTTGTCGTAGTGACCGAGATGGACCGAGTCGTACTCGGCACGGAACACTGCCGCGAAGCCTTCGGAGCCCGACTTCGGGGCCACGAGCATCTGCGCCGCGCCGAGCGCGTAGACGATCGTCTCGACGACGTTCGAGTTCGGGCTCGTCGAAGCGGCCAGCGCGGCATACGCGGCGCGGATCGCCGCCAGCTCGGCAGGGGTCGGCGACGCGCTCACCAGGCCACCGCCACGGGGGCGTTGCGCAGGCCTGCTTCGGCGGCCGGGAGCGCCGCGGAGACCCGGACCGCGACGGACGAACCGTCGGCACGAGCCGGGGTCGCCGTGAGCAGCGTCCACAGCCGCACGCCCTGCCACGTGGGGCTGATGCAGATCTCGCCGCCAAGTTCGGCAAGCCACTTGCCCAGGTCATCGATGCCTGTCACCGAGACGTACACCGCGTCAGGACGAGCGATGACCACCGGCGCGGGCAGGTTCGTGTAGCCGAGGAGGGCCTCGACGGCGCGCTCATTGTCGCGCTTGGCCGCAAAGGCAGCCGGGGGTGCCGGGGGGCTCTCGATAGGATGTGTGCTCACGGTGGAGCCTCCGTTTCGGGATTGGTGAGGTGAAGCCGGAGGGGTCGCGCCGGTGGCAGCCGGGTCAGCGGCCCCGTTTTGTCAGGCGGCCCGGGTGGGCCGCTTGCCAACGGCGTGGCGGCGGCGGGCGGCGGCGAGTTTGCTGGGTTGAGCGGGAACGCGGCTCAACGCGCGGATTTCGTCCCGGTCTTGAGCACTGAACTGCAAGGACTTGCCGAACCGGTGGTGCGGGAAGCCGCGGTGGTTGGCGCCATCCCGAAGCCATCGGACGCCGCATCCGATGGCCTTGGCTGCTTCCTCGGGGGCCATGAAGTCGTTGTGGGCGGGGGCGGAGTCGAGGGGCATGCTGTCTCCTCTGTGCGCTCCTCCTCCGTGGCGAGGAGCTGGTCGTCGTCGACGTGCAGAGCGGTGCGGAGTGCGAGGTAGGCCCCCCGGTCCCATGTGCTGCCGGACGCCGGTTTCGAGGCGCTGGAGGTAGCTGCGGCTGATCCCTGCCGCGTCAGCGGTTTCTCGCAGACTTCGTCCCTGGCGCATGCGGGTTCTGCGGAGTGCCGCCCCGTTCACCTTGAAGGCGGCTGGGGGTCTTTCCATGAACTGAATGTAGCGCCTATTTCTGGTAGCTTCTAGTAGTACCCAGTAGTAGCTATCAGAAGATGCCTGCTTCTGAGGTCGTGGGTGTGGGTGGACTGTGAGAGGGGCTGGCTGTTCCTGGCTGTTCCTGGCATCGCCTGCGATGATGAGCGGCATGACCACCTCGCCCGACGTGCCGGCCCTCGACCAGCTCGCCGCGCTCATCACGCAGCGGCGCCTACAGCTGGGCCTCAACAAGATTGATGTCGCGCGCGCGGCGAACCTCACGATCACCACGTACAGCCGCCTCGAAGACGGCAAGTCGGTGCGTGACGCTACCTACGGGAAGGTCGAGCCGGTCCTGGGGTGGGCGTCCGGCTCCTGTCTCGCCGTCCTGGGTGGTGCCTTGCCCGCCAGCATCGAGCCGTTGACGGCCGCGGGTGCTTACCTGTCGCCGATCGCACCCGGAGACCTGGCGCGAGACGTAGAGCAGGCGGTGCAGGACGCGGCCGTGGCCGTCACCGAGATGTCGGCCGCCGAGATCCGCGCGCTGAAGCAGCGCGTAGTCGACGAACTCCGCCGACGGGGCCGCATCCGTGGTGGGTCGCCCGAGAAGGGCTGAACTTCCGTGCTGTCGGAACTTGTTGATCCGTTTTACGGAATCATAACCATTGAAAGTCGTACCACTTGGGGTCAGGGGCATTACAACCGCCCCTTGCCATGCGAGGATTGGCGCTCACTTGGGAGGTTCCCTCACCCGTGAAGGGGGAGCCGTGTGCGACCTGCTCATTCTGGACCTCGGCCCTGGGTTTCTCGGATTCTTCGGCCGAGTCGATGGCAAAATTACCTGTGCCGCGACGCCGCGAGTCGAAAAGGATGCATTGGCACGACAAGCTGTGCGCGAGCTGATTCAACGTCAAGGGGGAGACTGCGATGCCTGCCGCGGATGTCTGATTGGTGCAGCTGGCTAGCTTGCAGTCGACGTGGGGTAAGACGGTAGGGGTGCCTGTCTAGCCGCCGCGACCCTGAAGGTGCTGATAGGTGCAAGGGGGACGTGTGCCGTACGTTGAGTGGCGAGGCAATAAATGCCGCGTCAAATGGTGGGCCGGCGAGTATCTGGCCAACGGCAAGAAAAAATGGGAAAGCGAAAGCGGTTTCACGGACGAAGAAACCGCCATGAACTACGGGCTGGACCAGGAGTATGAGGTTCGGCACGGCATCCACATCAAGACCAGTGCTGGCGACACGCTGATGAAGCACTACTGCTGGGACTGGTACGACGCCCAGGATTTGCGGTTCCATTCGCTGCGCACCTACAAGTCCATGCTGAAGCGCTGGATCGTGAAGCAATGGGGTGAGCATGCTGTCGCGGACATCACGGCGTTCGAGTACCAAGCGTGGAAGAAGAGTCTGAAGGCGCTGGCGACGGAGGGCAAGCTTTCGTCCACCTATGTCGACACGATCCTCATGGTGTTCGGCATGCTGATGAACGACGCGGTGGACCCGTATCACCTGCGCAAGGTATCGCCGGTGCCACGGGAGGCAAAGCGCCGGGGAAAATACACGAAGAAGGTGCGGGAGAAGAAGCGGCCCCTGGAGATCTCCGTGGTCCATGCGCTCGCCCGGAATGCTTACGCCGTGTGGGGCTACACGGGCTGGACCTACATCTGGACCATCGCGTTCACGGGTATGCGGCCGCCGGGGGAGATGTTCGGTCTCCGGAGAATCTACGCCTCGCCGACATGGCCACGCTCCGAACCTGATCTGGAGCGGCGGGATGAAGCGATGGTGCGGTACGAGAAGATGCACGCTCTGCGGGTACAGCACCAGCATCAGTGGATCAACGGCAAGAAGACACTGACTGACCCGAAGTACGACTCTCACCGGACCCTGGTCATCCCGCCTTTTCTCCATGAGATGCACAGCGCCCTCCTGGAATCCCACAACTCGCCATGGGTCTTTCCCTCGATGAAGGGGAGCTGTCTGCTGGGCGCGAAGTTCCACCGCGACTACTGGTATCCGATGCGCGACGGAGCGAAAGCGAGGACGGGGCGCCGGGACCGTGAACGCCCGGAGATCCCTGCGGTCAAGTCCATGGCGGGCAAGCGCATCTACCTGCTGAGGCACGGTCACAAGGAGTGGCTGGAGGAGGACGGCCACCCCGAGGTCGCGATGGAAGCGCGGATGGGTCACGAGATCGCGGGCGTCAGAGGCCTCTACGGCAACCTCACGCCGGGCATGGAGCTGCGCATCACCGAGACGCTGCAGGAGCGCTGGGAACATTTCGTTGGCCAGGACGGTGGCGTATGGATGCCGCCGATTCCCAGTCCTCTCCCAGTTGATCACTCACTGGCCGCGTAGCAGCAGGTCAAATGGCCGCGGCGTCACGGGCCTCGTCAACCCCTGCGTCAACTCCCGTGTCGACGCCTACCTCCTCGAAGGCAAGGTCGACCCCAAGGACGTGACCTGCACCCCGCACGCCGTCCCGGAACCGCCGAAGGCCGCCGCCGCGTCGTAACGGTTTCTGAACAGGTCGAAAGCGGTTTGAACGCAGCGCCCCGACTCCGTCCCGGAGTCGGGGCGCACGCGTGGGGGCATGGGCGGCGCGCAGGGGAATGCCATGGTCATTTCCCACTTGTTTCCCCGTTTCTCCGTGGGCGGGAGATACGAGCCCGCCGCTCCCCAAGCCGCCAACTTGGGAGGTTGGATTGGGCGCGGCCTGGAGAGCAGCGGGCAACCCGCGCGACGGCAGGCGGCGGTCTCATGGGTGAGCCATAGGGCTCACCGGGCCGCTGCCGCAGGTTGCTTGCTGCTGTAAGTAGTAGGGGATGGCTGGGGGTATGGCGATCGGGATGCGTTTTGTGGGCGAACCGACTTCGGCAAACCCAGCATGCGCCTACGCGCCTGCGCCTTCGGTATGTGATTCACCAAATGTCCCAAGGCGCTCCGAGCCGATGATGTCGACCACCGCGAGCAGTGCGCCGAGGTACTCGGCCGTCTTGCCAACACGGCCCCAGAACAGGATCGGATGACCCCACAAGATCAGATCCTGGACCGGTCGCCCCTGCCACCACAGGTGCCATGCGTGCAGGAAGCTCACTCCTACGTCGACCGCAACAAGGCTGAGCCCGAATTCCCTCCCATCCACTCATCGTGGCATCGGAATTTCCTTACGTGGAGGAGAGCCTCACGCCCTCCGGCCCCTCCGTTACACGGAGGCTCTTGAGCAGATGGGACAGGGGACGGTCGGCGAATTGCTCAGGTACGGCCACCTCGGCCACAAGTCGGCCATCTCCGGGGACTGGTCGGCAGGCGATGCCGCCAGTGGGATTCTCTTCGATTTTCGCAAGGGCGAGGATGGTTCCGTCCTGCTTGTAGGCCGCGTAGACGCGCATGGACGCCAGCCTTTCCTTAGGAAACCTCAATGGAGTTGAAGAGGAAGTCGGCCGGGCCGCCGTTGGTTCGCACTACCAGATCCCAGGAAAAGGTAAACCCGTCGGACCGGTCTAGATCGAACACAGACTTGTGCTCGATGACTCCGATGCGGGTTAGGTTTGTGCTGAGCTCGGTAAGTGCGACCTCGAATCGATTGAAGGTGTTCGCCTGCACGACTTTCTCGTCGGTGTGCCACACGTTCCATAGCACGTCCGTGTCCGTGGCCTGAGTCACCTCAGGCCCGCTGCGGTGAACGACTCCCATGAGCTGCTCCCTAGGCATGCTGGCCTACTTGTTAGGAGCGTCGCATTCCTGCGCGGACACGGATACTTGTTTCCATCGAATGGGTGAAGATTGCGGTGACTTAGCTTGACTCTGTCGGTGATCTCGGTGGTCTCGGTGAGAGAGCTTCCCCGGTCGTTGGTCGGCTACTGAGTCGTTCGATGTTGACGGCGATGGCCGTGAGGACGTGTTGAAGGTGGGCTTTGGGCTGGCCTCGGTAGCGGCAGTGGCGCATGCCGTGGCCGTGGGCGAACTCGTTGACGGTGCCCTTGACCCCGGAGCGGACCGCGTAGTGGGCCTTCCAGCCGGGGGTCTGCTGTTCGGCATGGACACGGACTTGCAGATCGCGGAGCTCTCGCGGTCGAGAAGCCCTCCTTCCGGCGGTGCTGGCGGGTGGGGTTGGCCGTCAGCAGGCTGCTGAAGGTGACCTGGTGTTCGCGGGCGGCGCGTTTTCTGTGAGGTTCTGTTCTGCGGAGCGCCAGGCGTGATTTTCGGGACCGGGCAGGTCTGGCGCGGGTGGTGTGCGGCCGCCTGTCGGCCGACACCCATGTGAACGTCGCCACGACGCTCCGGCCCTGCGGCGGACGAGAAAATACATTGGCCGGCCACCGCTGAACTGCGACGATGGCTCTGTTTCCCATACGGAGGGCATTTGTTCGTTTTCGTGTGTGCGGGGTGCGGCGCCAGGCTGACCACCCCGCTGTCCCAGGTTGCCCTGCCGATCCACGCCCACCAGAAGTACGGGAATGGGATTCAGCTCCCGGTGCTCATGGAACCGGGCACCTTCGCGGTGGATCCGGAGCCCTGGGGGCCGCCGTGGCGGAGGTGGGAGGAGATCGATCCGGACGAGGCGGCGGCCCGCGGCATCTACGCGCCGGTCTACGCCCTGTCCGGCGGCGCGCCCGGTGCGGTCGTCATCGCGCCCGGTGACGCCCGCGGCACCCTGTTGATCCCGGAGAAGGGCGGCGGATACTGCTGCGGCCTCGACGGGGCCGACGGCCCCAACATGGCCTGCCAGGCGTGCGGCCTGGCCGTGGCGAGCCGGATCGACGACTGCTCGCTCTGGCAGGCGGTGTGGCTCGCCCCGGATGCCGTGCACCGCCTCCCCGTCGAAGGTGACGGCGACGCACCGCTGTCCTGGGCGGAGCTGACGACGGAAGGAAAGGGCACACCCCCGTTCGAGCCGGTCGCCACGTGGGGATCGGCTCGAACAGGGACGAACCACTGGTGGTCATGGAGCCCGCGGTGGGAGGCGGCAGCCGGCCAGGCACTCGCCCACTTGCTGGCGGCATCGGAAGGCGGACCCGTGACCGTCCCGGATGGCCTGATCGAGGAGGTGTTCCAACGCGCCCTCGACACGCTGCTCCCCGCGGGCCTGCCCGCGCGGCGGGCCGTCCTGGCCGGACCGGGACTGGCCGCCCCCGACGCGGACGCCGACATCCTCCTCGTGCCAGCTCATCCGCAGACGGGGGAGACCTGGGCCCCGGTCGGCCCGGCCGCCTCGGCATACCCGGTGCCGCTGCCGTTCGGCGTGTGGCTGTGGCTGGCCTTCCCCGAGCCGCACCTGCCCGTCCCCGCGTCGGGCGGCATGCCCGACGGTGTCCTCCGTGACGATCCGCCCACGCCGCGCCCCCATTACCTGTTCCGGGCCGACCCGGGAGCGTTCCGGGACACCCTGGTCCGGCTGCCGACCGTCCGCAGCCCGTGGCTGCGCGAGATACTTGAGAACCTCACGTAGCCCGTCGCATCTGTTCCCGGTATGGGCAGCGCTCGCTCAGGCAAGCGCGGCTCGGATGCGTTCCCGGGTCCGGACTGTCATCTTCGCCGGCGTGGCTGCGAGTTCGGCATCGAGTTCGTGCAGCCGGTCGGTGACGCGGGTGGACGTGACCCGGCCGAGGAGGTCGAGCGCTGTGGTGGTGGTCGCGTCGGCGGCTTCGAGCTGTCCGGCCTGAACCTGGGCGCGGGCGAGCGCGATGTGGTCGAAGGCGCGGCTCCGGACGCGTTCGGCGGGGCGCAGTACGGTACCTGCACCGATGAGTTCGATGGCGCGGATCGCCCGGCGGGCGTCGTGGGTGGCTGCAACGGATGTGTCGGCCGATGTCGTGGATCATCCAGCCGATGACCGAGGCGAGGTCGGCGATGGCGACGAAGAGGGCGCGTCCGACGTCGCCGCTGGTGCGGCCGTTGGTGGCCAGGAGGGTGACGTCGTGCAACTGGCCGACGCCCACCGCAGTCTCACCCGCTGGATCACCGACGACACCAATCCCGGGAGCCGACCCTCGTGACCCCCACCTCCTCGTTCCAGGTGTTCGCCCTTGAGCCCTTTCCCGAGGTCAAGGAGGGCACCTCCATCACCTGTGCCATCACCGACACCCTCACCGGACAGGGGCAGGCCCTGGAGCCCGGGGACATCGTGGTCATCGCGTCGAAGCCCGTCTCCGTCGCCGAACACCGATACGTCAGCCTCGACACCGTCACACCCAGCGAGGAGGCCCTCGAACTCTCGGCGCGCACCGGCAAACCAGCCGAAGTCGTCCAGCTGATCCTCGACGAATCGACCACCCATTTCCTTGCCACCGACCACGGGCCGATCATCGCCCGGCACCGGCTCGGCTACCAGCTCACCTCAGCCGGAGTCGACCGCGCCGAGGACGGCGGCGCCTGGCTCCTCCCCGCCGACCCCGATGCCTCCGCCCGACGCCTGCGCGACGAACTGGCCGATGCGACCGGGACCAAGGTGGCCGTGGTCATTGCCGATTCCGACGGACGGGCAGATCGCCGCGGCGCCACCGTGATCGCCATCGGAGCTGCCGGCATCGCCCCGCTCCGGGTGACCGAAGCCCCCGGCAGTGGCAGACGACAAGAGGAGACGCTCGCCGACATGATCGCGGGCGCGGCCGGGGTCGTCCTCGGGCAGCGTGGCCGCGGAGCGCCTGTCGTGATCGTGCGCGGGGTCACGTACGTCACGAACGACGAGGGCGTGGCGTCTATGCTGCACCACCGCCCTTGACCACCTGAAGGTCACTCCGGCTGGCCGGTGTTCCTGCGGCGGCGTTTATCCAAAGCCTCGACCACCGTTGGTCCGTACCGGGCACGGTGCACTGCCGGGTCCCGGACTCGCTAGGTGTAGACGACCGGACGACCGTTGTACTCCCCGCCGAAGCAGAGGGAGCCGGTCGGGCTTACCGAAGAGTGCATGACCTGTCCGCCGCCGGCGACGCACTGCCTTGCACTGACGTACGGTGCCGCGGTAGCCGTCCCGGTGACACCGAACAGTGCACCTACCCCCAGTACCAGGACTCCCAGAAAACTCGCCACGTATCGCATCCCAACCTCCTTACGCAGAGAGCGGATTGCCCTGAAAGGGGGATGGTCGGCCGTTCAGGAGAGAAGTAAACACTTCTTACTCCTTTGTGTGGCATGGCCCGCCGGGTTCAACAAACTGTTCTGCCGGCGGGCCGTGCCCCCGGCGGTGTGGCAACGTGACAACGTCCAACTGTGGGCCCCCGGCCAAGGCCGGCCCGGCAACCAGGACCAGTGGCGGGTGTGCCGCGGCCCGGAGACGGGCGGCATCGCCGAGAAGCCGGCCGAACGCCGCTACGCGATGACCGACGGCCACCGGGCGCAAGGGAACGGTCCGGGCCCGGTCGCGCGTGGCCGGGACGGGTGGTGGTGTGCCGCCAGCCGGATGAGTGTCCGGCGCGGTCTCTTGCGGTGTGGTCCTCGCGCGCGATGGGCTCGGGCCGGGCACCCACGCGCCCGCAGGAGGCACCGATGTCCGTACGTACCGCCGTTCCGGCAGCCGCCGTGTTGCTCGTCCTTGGCGCGCCATCAGCGACGGCCGGCGAGTCCGGTCACGGGCGGCTCTTCCTGACCGTGTCCGGGGCGCAGAACACCTGGACGCGCGGGGTGCAGCTGACCTGTCCCGAGGCTGAGGGGCATCATCCGCACGGAACGGAGGCCTGTGCCGCGCTGCGCCGGGCGGACGGTGAGCCGGGGGCCGTGACCGGTGACAACCACCGCTGCACCCGCGAGTACGACCCGGTCACCGCGACCGCCGAGGGCGACTGGAACGGGCACCCCATCGTGTGGCACAAGACCTATCCCAATGCCTGCGCGCTGGACGCCGCGACGGGGCCGGTCTTCCGCTTCTGACCCGGCGCCCCGGCCGTCATGTTCTCCTGGCCGCCGACGCGCCTATCGTCAGCAGTCCCAGCACCACCCACGTGAACCACAGCCAGCCGTCGCTGCCGATCGTCACCGAATAGGCGGTCACCACGACGAGGGCGCCCACCGTCAGCCCCGCCATCGCCTTCGTCGATCCGGGCATGCCCGTACCTCCTCACGGCGGCCCGGACATACGGAAGGAACGCACAGGGGCCGCGGCCGTAAGACACATCGTCTCCCGGCCGCGGCCCCTGCCGCTACGGTGTCGCGCTACTGCCCCCGTGCCTGGAGCGACGCGAGGTAGGCGTTGTAGGCCGCCAGTTCCTTGTCGCCGTCGCGGTCCGCGGCCCGGTCGAGCCGCTTGGCCTGCCGCTGCTCCGAGCGGTACCACTGCAGGACGAGGGCCAGCAGCACCACGACCGACGGGATCTCGCTGAACGCCCAGGCGATGCCGCCACCGGCCTGCTGGTCCTCCAGCGCGTTGATGCCCAGCGACGCCGGCGGATGCATATAGGTGCCGACCATCGGCTCCGAGGCCATCATCAGGGCGATGCCGAAGAAGGCGTGGAACGGCATGCCCGCGAAGAGCTCCAGCATCCGCATCACATAGCCGGGCCGGTGCGGGCCCGGGTCCACGCCCATGATCGGCCAGAAGAAGACCAGGCCCACGGCGAGGAAGTGCACCATCATCGCGATGTGCCCGGTCTTGGACTCCATCAGGAAGTCGAAGAGCGGGCTGAAGTACAGCGCGTACAGGCTCGCGATGAACAGCGGGATCGTGAACGCGGGGTGTGTGATGACCCGCATGTAGCGGCTGTGCAGCAGCGCCACC